>USQH01000012.1 GCA_900556765.1 uncultured Oscillospiraceae bacterium | reverse complement strand
ACAAATTTCGATTTCAGGCTCAAAGTAGGTTTTCATAATAGCTAACCTCCAATCGTACTTCGACAGTACGGAAAACTACATTAATATATTAAACCTCATTGCAATATTTGTCAAGTGCATTTATAAATTTTGGTGAAAATGCATAAATATTTTTTCTGCAGTTGGGCGATTAATTTTGTCTACGAGCAAAATATCGTCGATTTCCGCGTTTTTCAGGTTCTCTATAGTGCCGAAATGCTTCAACAATGCTTTTGCACGAGCCTCACCGACGCCTTCAATTTTTGTAAGAGATGACGATATTGCCGCCTTACGTTTATTTTTATGATAACCGATTGCAAAACGGTGCACTTCCTCCTGAATCGTGTAGACAAGCGTATATGCGCCGCGCGTTGATTTGAGTTCAATCTCTCCCTGTTCCGACACGATTGCGCGTGTGCGGTGCTTGTCGTCCTTCACCATGCCGAAAAGCGGCACCGACAGTTGATGATTGCTCATAACGGCGCTTACAGCGGCAACCTGTCCCCTGCCGCCGTCAAGCAGTATCAGATCCGGCAGAGTCGCAAACGCCTCATCCTCGCCTTTTTTGTATTCACCGAAGCGGCGATCCAGCACCTCCGCCATTGCCGCGCAGTCATCCTGATTAGCGAGCGACTTTATCGCAAACTTGCGATAGCTGCTTTTTTGAGGGCGGCCGTCGCGAAATACGACCATGCCTGCGACTATATCGCTGCCGTCGGTGTGCGAGATGTCGTACGATTCAATGGTACGCGGCGGCTTGTTCAGTCCCAAGATGCCGGCAAGCTCCGAAAGTGCCGCCGTTTCATGTCCGCGTCTGCCGAGCTTATCGGTCAAATGCTCCGCGGCGTTTTCCGCACACATGGCGACCAGATGCGCCTGTTCTCCTCGCTGCGGAACTGAAACGGTCACCTTTTTGCCGCGTTTTTCGCTCAAATACCGCTCAACCAATTCGCAGTCGGCGACTTCGCCGTCAACTGTCAGTCGGACGGGAATATCCGTCGTTGACGAATAATATTGCGTAATAAATTCGCGGCGCATTTCGGAGGCGTCAAAATAACTGTCGAAAATGTAGTCCTCGCGGTCGCAAAGCCTGCCGCCGCGAAAACGGAACAGCTCCACGCACGATTTTTCATCAGAATTGGCGAGCGCAATAATATCCTGTTCGCTGACCGTAGATTCGACCACCTTTTGACGGTCGCTCATGCTTTTAAGAGCGGCAATGCGGTCACGCAGACGCGCCGCGCGCTCAAACTCCAAACGCTCTGCAGCTTCATTCATTTGCTCGGTCAGCTCGCGCAGAGTGTCCGCGCTGCCTTTTTTGAGGAACTCTATCGCCGCTGCCGCCGCCTCGTCATGCGCCTGCTGCGTTATCTTTCCGCAGCACGGTGCGGAGCACTGGCCGATGTGATAATTCAGGCACGGGCGAGCATACCGCTTTTTACCGAAATCAGCGGCTGTCTTTGAACACTGCGGCAGTTTAAATGCTTTCAGCGCAGCGTCGACCGACTGCTTTACAACGTGAGATGAATAATACGGGCCGATATATTCCGCTCCGTCGTCCTTTATCATTTTCGCCGCCTTTATTGTCGTCCACGGCGGCGGTGTTACTCGGATATAATGAAATCCCTTGGAATCCTTGAGCAAAATGTTGTACTTTGGCATATTCTGCTTTATCAGCGAACATTCCAGCACCAGCGCTTCGAACTCGCTGTCGCACAGAATATAATCGAAATCCTCGACCGACGCAACCATTTGCCGTACCTTTTCGGCGTGCCGGTTTTGAGTGCCGAAATACTGGCTGACGCGGTTTTGCAGTTTTTTTGCCTTGCCGATATATATTATTTTGCCGCCCGAATCCTTCATAATGTATACGCCGGGTGTGAGCGGCAGGCGTCTCGCCTTAGCAAGCAGACGGCTGAGCCTTTCATCAGCCATTTCCAGTCACCTCCGTTTATGTTCTTTGCATATTATTGCCTTTTTTCAGAGTCAACGCAATGATTTATATGCCGTCATATTCGCCGTCGTTTATTTTTGCCGTCAGTGCCGAGCGGACGGCGGCAATGTCTTCACGATAGGTCATGCCGTACCACTTGTCGTGGCTGTAAAGCACCTTTACAGACGCGGCGCCGCTTTGCAGCAGCTTGTCGACTGCAAAAGGCAGGTAAAACTCATCCTTTTGCAGATCCGCTGTTGCAAGAAAATGCTCAAAATCAGCCTTGAGAGCAGGAAAAAATTCGGGTGTAAAGCCCCAGAAATTCATCGAAACGACCGTATCATCGGGCAATGTGATCCAACGTTCTCCGTCATCGGTATAGCTCATATTCTTTATCTTTGTTCGCTCGGTTATGCTGACCAGTCTGTCGCCGTTAACATCGCAAACGCCGCGAGAAACGGTGCCGTTATCGGTCAGTGTGTTTTTGAGGTCGAATGCGACCATCGAAAAGTCCATTCCGCGTGCACTTTTCAAATGCTCGTATATCTGTCGGAACGCTTCCTTGCCGTAATAATCGTCGGCGTTGATAACGGCGAACGGTTCGTTCACCCTCCCCATACAGCACAGCACGGCATGGCCGGTTCCGAATGGTTTTTTGCGTCCCTGAGGCAATATACTCATGTCTTGATAAACGTATTCGACGGCTATCCTTTCGGAAATGCGGTCTCCGATAACACGGCGAAAATCGGCCTCATTTTCCTCACGAATGATAAAGACGACCTTTGTAAATCCTGCCTTTACCGCATCGTAGACCGAAAAGTCAAGCAATATCTCTCCGTTCGGTCCGACCGGACTTATCTGTTTCATTCCGCCAAAGCGGCTGCCCATACCGGCAGCCATCACAACCAGCGTAACCTCATTCATGTGTATAATCTCCTTGATCGCCATCAGCGTTAGTTATTTATTACATTATATATAATTCGACGCAAAATTAAAATAGGCAATTTTTCAATATGTAAAAAGCGACCCTTTGAAAAACCAAAGAGATCGCTTTTTTGCGTATTATATTCGAGCAAACGCTCACTTTTCCTTATAATACAGCTTGCAGTGGCAGTAGCCCTCAAAATCAGGGTCAGCCACCTTATCACGAAAGTCCTTGCACATGCACTTGGTATCGTCACTGCGCGTAACAAGACACGGGCAGTATCCGCCTGTGCGGCGCAGACCCTCCTTTATCGTATCAACGACCTGCTTGTCGCTGTTCAGCCTTACCTTCATAATTTTATCAACTCCAGTATCTGCTCCTTGCTGACACCGCCGACCGAAACGCGTTTTACCTCGCCCTTATCGAAAAGCATCAGCGTCGGTATGCTTTGTACTCCGTAGGAAACGGGGATATCCTCGTTTCCGTCAATGTCATATGCACAGAATTTGATGCCGCTGACCTCGTCGGAGACCTCATGTACGGTCGGCGACAGCATCTTGCACGGCATACACCACTGCGCATAAAAATCAACCAGCACAGGCGTCTGTGATTCCAGCACCTCTTTGTTAAAGCTGTTTGAATCAATTTCTATCATACTCATTACGGCATCACGTCCTTTTCATTTACTGTGCTTTAATTGTACTATTTACGAGCGTTTTCGTCAAGCGAATTTCGGTGGTATTATAAGGGCATATCACCGGCTGATCCTGCCGATTTTTACGATGTATGACAACACGCCATTTTATTAATTTTGTATAAACAAAGCCCGACGGCTCGAAAATTTCCGGGTCATCGGGCGAAATGCATTTTAATTTTTTTAAAAACAAAATATTATTCGGCAGACATCCTCAACAACGATCCTGCCTTTATTTCGCGATCAAACGGTATAAGTATGCGCTGCATGGGATGCGGTGCGTACTCAATGGGTTGACCGTCACCGTCGGCAAGACCGTCGGTCGGCACCATAAACGGCACACTGCCCGCTTCGAGACAGTCAAGGACAGTTCCGCGGTAGAATTTATTTTTTAGCGTGGCGACTACACAGCCGTTTTCATAGCCGTCAACGACGGCGGCAACGGCGTAGTCACGGATATAACCGCCGTTTTCATAGGTTTGCATATTCGGCGTCCTGCCGTAATAAAAGCCGGTCGAATAGGTGCGGTGGCTGATTTTATTCAGCTCTTCAATGACCCACTGCGGCGCAGGAGCAGTGGGATCAGCGACATAGGCGTCGACAGCACCGCGATAGGCATTAGCCGTAACGGCAACATAGTAGTGCGACTTAGCTCTTCCCTCTATTTTCAGCGAGGTTATGCCCGCCTTTACCATATCGGCGATGTGCTCCGCCATGCACATATCGTTTGCGTTTAGGATATACGTCCCCTTGTCGGTCTCGGTAATATCGTAATATTCGCCGGGGCGCTTTTGCTCAACAAGCGAATAGCTCCAACGGCACGGCTGGGCGCAGTCGCCGCGGTTGGCGTCTCTGCCGGTCATGTACATTGACAGCAGGCATCGTCCCGAATAAGACATACACACCGCGCCGTGAGCAAAGCCTTCCAATTCAAGAGACGACGGCGTTTTAGCGCGTATCTGCGATATTTCGTCGAGGGTCAGTTCACGGGCAACGACAATGCGTTTTGCTCCCAATTCATGCAGAACGCACGCCGTCTCGGCATTGACGACGCCCATCTGCACCGACGCGTGTATCTCGGTATCGGGAGCGACCGTACGCACCGTTTTCATTGCGCCGAGATCGGTCACAATGAACGCGTCCGCTCCGGCATCGCGCGCGGCGGCAATAAAATCAGGCAGACGGGTCATTTCCTCCGGATGCATCAGCGTGTTGACGGTAATATGAACGCGTGCGCCTCTTGCATGAGCATATTCTATACCCTTGGCGAGCGTTTGCTCGTCAAAATTCTTTGCTCCCTGTCTCATACCGAACTCGGTGCCGGCGCAGTAAACTGCGTCGGCACCGAAGTCAACGGCACACTTGAGTCGGGTAATGTCCCCTGCGGGACACAGCAATTCAGGCCGTATAATACTCATTTACGCCCACTTTCCGCTCTTTTTCAGCTTTGCAATAGTATTCAGGTGAGCGGTATACGATTTGTTGTAATAGAACTTCATATCGGAGTCGGTAACAAAGTAGGTGTATTCGTTATCCGCCGGCTGCAGACAAGCGAGTATCGCTGTTCCGGAAACGGAGCACTGCGGTCCGGGCGGCAATCCCTCGAAGCCTGCCTGATAGGTTATCTTCTTACCATCTTCGTCGGTGACGGTCATCGGTCCGGCGTTGGTATTGTAACGGTTATCGGGATAATAATAGGTCGGTGTGGAACCGAGATAGTGCGGTTCGTTCCACGTCAATCGATTGTAGAACACGGACGCAACATTCTTCATCTCGTCTCCGTTGCCGCTCGCCTCCAGCTCCAGTATTGAACCGACTGCAAGCGCGTCGTTAAGTGAGAAATCATTATCGCCGAGGCGGTTACCTACCACTTTGAGCATTTCCTGCCAGTTTTCGGGCAAATGCGCATTGAACGCGCTGAGCATCTTGTCAATAGCACGCTCCGCATTGGATACCGACGGCTCGGCGTAGAAATTGTAAGTATCGGGATACAGGTAGCCCTCAAAACGATAGCGCACCGTATTTGTCGGTATGGAGCTTACCCAAGTGTACTTGTAGTCGCCGTTTCTCATTGCTTCCATAAACTGTTCCTTGGTGCAGACGCCGTTATCGCTGAGAATTTTTATTATCTCGTCAACAGTCGCCGCTTCGGGAATACGCACCTTTACCGTTGCGGCCTGATTACCGCTTTTCAGAACCTCCATGATGGTGCCGTAATCCATTTCCGAATTAAGCTCGTAGTTGCCCCACTGGTAAGTACCGTCGTAGTGCTTCAGACGCGATATAACACGGAAAAGGGTCGGATGATTTATTATTCCCTCGTCATATAGGTGCTCGGCGATTGTGGCTGTGCCCCAGTTGCCGTCCTCGGGTATCGAAAAGTCGGAAATTGTATGTACGCGGCTGATACCGAAAAAGTCACAGACACCGCTGAGCACGACGCCGGCAAAACTTCCTGCAAATATCAGTATTATCATCACCCACATTACGCTGTAAATAACGCGATGCTTTTGCTTAATGAATATTCCGATGATGATGAGTATAACCGCAATCGAAAGCAGGCTTGCAATCAACATTGTATTTGTAATGCCGAAAATGTCGATTCTCATTCTTGTGCCGACAACAAAGAAAATAACGATAGCGATGACGGCAAGAATAGAGGAGATAATAACCTGCACCTTATGAGCATGATAATATTCACGGATATTCAGCGGCTTTTTGTCATGATCTCTGTGATCGTCGGGAATGTTATGACGTCTGTCGTCTCGCGGACGACGGTCTGCGTGAGCAGTCTCGCCGATCGGCTTGCGCTGTGCACCCGAAGGCTTGTTCACGGCAGGGCGCTTTACAGCTTCCGGATCGGATATGCGGAAGCCGTTTGAAAGCTGAAAGTCATCATCCATGTTAACGGAATCACGCGGCATATTGTTTGCACTGTTCGCGGCGGTGTCCGAAGCCGGTGTCTGTGCTTTAACCTCTTTCTGTGCGGGTTGTCCGCCGTCAGCCATCGGAACATCGATCGGCAGCGTTTTATTATTTCCGGCAGCGGGAGCGGCAGGGCGCTGACCGCGAGTTCGATCCTGCTGAGAGGGTCTGCGGTCAACGCGCTCATTTCTTTCCGGTGCGCGTTCTTTTTGCGTATTGGGCATTTGAGGTTCGGAAGTGTGCGACGACGCACTCGACCTGTCTCCGAAAAGCTCGAAATTATACTTTTTTTCGACAGGCTCCGTATTATCGGCTTCAAACGCGTCAACGGTTTCTATCTTTTCAGGTTCAAAGGAAAAATTGCTCTTATTCGGTTGATCCATTTTGATCCTCCTGTGCTTTCTTTGTTATTTTAACTCCTGTTTTGTTCGGCCGTCGAACAAAACGCTCTGTAATTATCAATCCCAGTGGGCAGTCATACCGACCGTGAAGCATCCTGTACATATAATCATCGGCGTAGCAAATGCCGACAGTATCGAAATTATAACGCGCAAGGTAGCGGTCATAGTATCCGCCGCCGTAACCGAGCCGATAGCCGAAGCTGTCCAAGCCGAGCGCAGGTACGATCATCAACGCACCGCTGTAATCGGTGACTTCTGTCAGCCCTTCGCGCGGTTCCAACACATTAAATGTGCCGCGTTCAAGATCATCGGTTGAGTTTATGTAGTAAAACTCCATGTTACGCGTTCCTTTTATACATCGCGGCAAGGCAACGTGCTTTCCGTGCGACAGCGCGTGATCTATAATCTCGAACGTATCCACCTCGATGGGTGTCGAGGCATATATCATAACGGTGTTTGCGTTAGCGTATCGTTTGAGGGAAATTACCCTGTGAGCGATGCGCCTGTCCATGCTTTCCTTTTGCTTCGGATCAAGGCTCATGCGGCTGTTTTTCCGTTTCTCCCTCAGCTCACGCTTATATACTCTAAGGTCTACTTTGGGCATTTCATACCCTTTCTGAGTGACTCCGCCTTATCCTCGCCGACGAGGTAGCGCACCATAGCAAAGCCGAAGTCAAGCGCCGCTCCAGCTCCTCTCGCCGTAATAATATTGCCGTCGGAGACCGTCGGCGCGTCAACAAATTCCGCTCCTTCGAGCATCGACTCAAATCCGTCAAAGCAGGTAGCTTTTTTTCCGTTCAGCAGTCCACGGCGGCCGAGAATTGACGGTGCGGCGCAAATAGCGGCAAGCAGTGCTCCTTTTTCAGCGGCAGCGCCAATAAATTGACTGACCGTCTCGTTTTTTTCAAGGTTAAGCGTGCCCGGCATTCCGCCCGGCAAAATGACCGCATCGATGTCGGTCGGCATACCTACCTCGGAATCGGAAATATCCGCGCCGACCGCAATGCCGTGCGCGCCGACTATCGCTCTGCCGCCGATGCCGACGACAGTTACGCGCAAACCCGCTCGCCGCAGCACATCGACGGGAGCTATTGCCTCCGTCTCCTCAAATCCGTCAGCTAAAAAGCAGTATATCATTGTTATTCACTCCGGTTATCGTTATCATTCGCCGATCGCCGCGGCAGCATGGGAATAAACCTCTGCAGCGATATCCTCAATTGATCTCATTTTGCCGTCGGCGGTACATTTAACCACCGTCCAGCCGAGATATTCGGCGGCAAAAAGCGCACATTCATAGCAATGGTGCAAATAGGCAACGTCGCGCTCGTGTATATCCTTTTTGCCCTCGTCTCCGCGATAGCGCGAGGTCATCATTTTCTGTGATACCTCAACCGGCACATCGAGAAAAATGACCTTGTCGGGCCGCGGTATTCCTATTTTGCAAAACTCGGTATCATACAGCCAGTCAAGGAAGGGTTTCCACTCACTGCGCGGCAGTTTTGACATCTGATGCACCGCATTGGATGTCGTATAACGGTCGCACAGAATGGTCTTTCCGCCCTCGTAATCATTCTTCCAGTGCCGCCTGAAGCTGGCAAAACGGTCGACCGAGTAGAGCAGCGACGCTGCATAAGCATTTACCGAATCGGCGGTGTCACCAAACTGACCGTCAAGGTACATTTTTATAAGGGTGCTTGACGGGTCGTCATAATCGGGGAATTTTATATAGCGTACACTTTCTCCCAACCGTTCGCGCAGAAGTGACATCTGCGTCGACTTGCCGCTGCCGTCAAGTCCTTCAATAACTATCAGCCGTCCGCTCATTCTTTTGTTCTCCCCGCAAGCTCGGCAAAGCGCGCTCTGACCTCATCGGGATGGCCGCACGACATCTTGCCCTCGGTACATTTTCCGCGAACACAGGGCGGACCGGCGTGTGAAAACAGGTTCGGCGCGACGCCGATGCACAGACGGTACATCTCGGTCGCAAGTTCGCGTATCTCCCACTGAGCGCGGTTGCAGCAGCGGTGTGAGAAAAAGTTAAGCAGACTGCGTGCGTTCATGGTAACTATCATCTTTGTAGTGCAGGCATTCGGCAGGACGAAACGCGCGTCCTCGATCGCCTTTTTCTCGGCGTCGCGTGTTGCCTTCTTTTCGTCGACGCCGGCGGCAATCATGTCCGCCTTGTGCCGTGCAGAAAGCAGCTCGGTAAGCTGCTCGTAATCGCGCTGTGCCGACTCCATCGAGCGCAAATATATTTCCTTTGCCGCGGCATCCTTTGCGATTTCCGGCGGCAAAACATATTCAAACTGTGCCTCTTTAACATAGCGCTGGCTCTGAACACTGTACGACGCTATGCGATGGCGTGTTATCTGAGCAAGCAGTGATCGTGAAACGCCCTCTATGCCGAATGTAAACGACGCGTGCTCAATCGGACTTTCATGACCGATCTCTGCGAGCATATCAACAAAGCTCGCCGCTTTTTCCTCATCAAGTCCGTCGCGAATGGTATCGATATCCGCCGCCGAATAACACAGCTTTGCCGACATGGCTACCGTTATCTCCGGCTGCGGAGTATGTGCAAGCAAGGTGACCTTCATTTTAATCCTCCGCAGCGACAGTCATTGCCGTCGCTTAATTTATACATAGTTATACACATTATACCAAACATAGTTTGACTTATCAACAGTTTTAATTCCTTTATTTTATTGACATGTGTGATTGACTTAGTAAAAAAGACGGGTATAATTATTTTATGATGAAAATTACTAAATGGGAGTATCTTTTATTTTTATGATCTCAGTGAAAAAGCTCGATTTCAAGCCGGTCGGCGAACAGCACATTACGCTGATATCCGAATGCTTTTCAAAGCAAAGCTACCGCACCGGCAACTACACTGTCGGCAGTATAATGATGTGGCGAAAAGTATACAATTTGCGTATTTGCGAGATTGACGGCACGGCAGTCATAGCCGCCGATTATCCCGGTGAAGGCTTATGCCACTCCATACCCGTCGGCGACGGTGATGTACGCGCCGCGCTTCATGCTGTATACGATCACTGCATCAGCATCGGTACGCGCTGCATATTCAGCGACGTGCCCGATGAGGGACTGAACCTGCTGTACGATGTGTTCGGCAAGGAACGATGCGCGGTTCAGCACCTTGACGCGTGGGACGATTACCTCTACAACGCCGACGATCTAATCAACTACACGGGCAAAAAATTCAGCGGTCAGCGAAATCATGTTCATAAATTTGAGCGGCTCTATCCAGACGCGGTGTTTTCCCTGATAACGGATGAAAACCGCGAGGAAGCTTTTGCATTTTTGCGCGAATATGTGTCTGAAAACGGTGACGGCACTGTTTCGGGTGAGAACGAGAGCCGTGCCGACCTTGAGCTGTTACCCCATTACGACAAGCTTAACCTTTGCGGTGGGATACTGGCCGACGGAGAAAAAATAATAGCCATATCTATCGGTGAACAGGTCGGCGACACCTTGTTTATCCACATTGAAAAGGGAAATACCGACTACGCCGGCGTGTATCAGGTGATGGTACAGCGATTTGCGCAGCATTTTGCAAAGGACGCTGTCTACATTAACCGCGAGGAGGACGACGGCGTTGAAGGGCTGCGCCGATCAAAGCTATCATATCATCCCATTGCCATGCTTAGGAAACATTCCGTAGAAATTATATGACATATACTTATTAAATATTGTGTATTATCCCATCTTCCATTTTTATATACCGTATGATAGAATTATTTAGTAGAATGTCGCGGACAGGCTGTTCGTGACGAAATTAGAAATAAACATTTATTTGGGGGACGATATCAATGGCTGACGAGATCTACGGTAAACTCGGAATAATCAGTATGCCCGGTTGCGACAACCTTTCGGGAAAGGTGGACAAGTACCTGACCGAGTGGAGAGAGGCCGAGGAGGACACTTTCGTTATTCCGTCGGTATGTCCGCGATTCGGCTCGGGCGAAGCAAAAGCGCTCATTAAGCACACCATCCGCGGATACGATCTCTATATCATTTGCGACTGCTTTAACCACGGCGTTACCTACCGTATGTACGGAATGGACGTTCCGATGAGTCCGGACGACCATTTCCAGGATATTAAGCGAATCATTGCTGCAACAGGCGGTAAGGCACGCAGGATCACCGTCATCATGCCGATGCTTTACGAGGGTCGTCAGCACCGTCGTGTTGCCCGCGAATCGCTTGACTGCGCGCTTGCGCTTCAGGAGCTGACTAACATGGGCGTCACCAACATTATTACTTTTGACGCTCACGACAGCCGCGTACAAAACGCTATCCCGCTTGAGGGATTCGAAAATGTTCATCCCACCTATCAGATGATAAAGGCGCTCGTAAAAAACGTACCCGACATCAAGATTGACCGTGACAACCTCATGATCGTATCGCCCGACGAGGGCGGCATGAGCCGTTGTATCTACTACTCATCGGTACTCGGGCTTGACCTCGGTATGTTCTACAAGCGCAGAAACTACTCAGTCATTGTAAACGGCCGCAACCCGATCGAAGCTCACGAGTTCCTCGGTCAGGACGTTGAAGGCAAGGATATCATCATCGTTGACGATATGATTTCCTCCGGCGACTCGGTTATTGATATCGCCGAAAAGCTGAAAGCTAAAAAAGCCCGCCGCATTTTTGTATTCGTTACTTTCGGTCTGTTTGTAGAGGGCTTTGACAATTTTGACAGAGCGTTTGAGCAGGGTTATATCGACAAGGTATTCTCCACTAACCTTGTTTACGCTAAGCCGGAATTGCTGACTAAGCCGTGGTACGTTCAGGTCGATATGTCAAAATACATTGCACTGATAATCGACACTATCAACCACGATCATTCGATCAGCGATCTTCTCAGCCCGATCCACAAGATCAAAAAGTTCCTCAACCTTGAATAATTCAGTATTATACACATTTCGCTCCTCTGATTTTTTTAAAAAATCGGAGGAGCTTTTTGTTATACGATGAATATGATTCATCATTTAATGTTATTGTAATAAGAAACAGCAAAACGTGCTTTTAACGGGCATAATAATATGTGCAAAATGATATTTTTTGTGAAATACGATTCGGAGGGTTGCCTTCGTGGTTGAAATGAGGTATAATAATTATTAATATAGGGGAATTTGGCACAAAGAAAGGCGAATATAAAATGAGAAGGACAAAAATTGTATGTACGCTCGGCCCTGCAAGCAGCAGTCGCGCCGTTATGGAGAAGATGCTGCTCAGCGGAATGAACGTCGCCAGACTCAATTTTTCGCATGGTACACATGAGTATCACAAGAAAATGATAGAAACTTTTCGCGAGGCACGCGACGGACTGGGCGTGCCGGCGGCAGTCATGCTTGACACTAAGGGGCCCGAAATACGCATACGCGATATAAAGGACGGATCGATAGAGCTGAAAAAAGGTGACCATATAACACTCACGACCGAGAACGCCGACGGCACCGATCAACGCGTATCTATCACATACGCCGATCTGCCGCGCCAGCTTAAAAGCGGCGATCGCATACTCATCGACGACGGTAAAATCTCGCTCTCTGTCGATCAGACAACCGATACCGACATCGTATGCACCGTTACCGAAGGCAACACTCTGTCATCCAAAAAGAGCATAAATGTTCCCAACATACGGCTCGATATGCCATATATCAGCAAACAGGACGAGAGCGACATTCTTTTCGGTGTCGAAAACGGCGTTGACTTTATTGCCGCTTCCTTTGTCCGCCGCAAGGAAGACGTCATCGCATTAAGAAAGCTGCTTGACTACAACGGCGGTCACAGCATCAGGATAATCGCCAAAATCGAAAACATTGAGGGCGTTGAAAACTTTAACGAGATACTGGAGCACTCCGACGGCGTAATGGTAGCGCGCGGCGACATGGGAGTCGAGGTTGAATTCGAACGCCTGCCCGGAATTCAGAAGAAGTTTATCCGCCAGTGCTATCGTTCCGGCAAAATGGTCATTACTGCAACTCAGATGCTCGAATCAATGATACACTCATCCATGCCGACCAGAGCGGAGATCACCGACGTTGCAAACGCGGTATTTGACGGCACATCGGCTGTCATGCTGTCGGGCGAAACTGCGATGGGCGATGATCCTGCAAATGTGGTCGCAACAATGTCCAAGATCGCCGAGCAGGCCGAGCGTGATGCCTTTGAAATGGATGTATACAACGGCATTCGTCATGTTGCCAGCTTTGACACAACCAATGCTATATGCGACGCCGCCTGTACAACAGCACGCGACGTTCAGGCAAAGGCAATAATTGCAGTAACAAAATCGGGTACAACGGCACGCCGCGTCTCAAAGTACAGACCGAACCAACCGATCGTCGCCGCAACTCCTGATATCAAAACTTATCACCAGCTCGCGCTTTCATGGGGTGTATGCCCTGTTTTGGCGCTCAATCAGGACGATGAGGAGCGTCTTTTCCGCCATGCGATTGACTGCGCCAAAAAGATCGACGTAGTATCTACCGGTGACGCGGTAGTCATTACCGCCGGCGTACCGCTCAATCTGTCCGGCACGACCAACATTTTGAAAGTCGCAACCGCCTGATAGGTGAAATTAACTATAAGGTGAAAATTGCTCAGTATAATTTTAAAAGAGGGCAGCCTGTGTTTTATAAACACAGGCTGCCCTCTTTTTTAAGTCAGTTTGCAAAAAAACGATTATGCGATGCCTAAAATATACTGCTGCACCATAAGCAAATCGGAGCTGCCTATCACACCATTTTTATCAATATCAGCGTAACCCAGCGTTTGCTTATCAGGCGTTGCGGAACCCAAAATACACTGCTGAAGAAGCAGCAAATCGGACGAATCCACCTTGCCGTCTCCGCTGATGTCCTTTGACGGGCGGAAATTGATTTTTCTCGCTGTAACTGTATTAAAGTAGCCATCGTCGTATGAGAGTGATTTGCCGTAATTCATGTATATTACCGATGAACTGCCGTCAATAGGATAACCGTAGAACTGAAGTGACTCAAAGTACAGTTCACATCCAAAGGTTATATCGCCGAATAAAAGCACATTCGAGCAATAATACTTCCCGTCGTCGGGATCTAATTGCGGAACACCGATAATATTTACGCTGCCCGATTCAGGAAAGGTAACGCTCGGATAAATACCGGTATTGCCGTCTACGATGACAGTGTAATCACCGCCGTCCTTCATTGCCTCGATCGCACCCGTCAGAGTATAATAGCTACCGATAGTATTGCCTGACTTTTTCAGCGTCACTACTTCATCTTCACGAGGTGTATCCTCATTCAGATAAACAGTAAAGGAAACGGTATCATCGGAAAAAAAGTATATACAAAGTCTGTAATCCAATCCTTCAAACAGTTCGAGATACCATATCGGATATGCGAAATATTGTTTACGAATGTTCTTTGTAAACGTCGCATCAAGCGAACTGCCGAAACGAACATGTCCGACCGCTCTGCCTTCAATGATTACCGATTCAATGGCACGCCGGATAGCGGCATATGCGGCAGAAACACTCTGCTCACCTATATAAACGCCCTCCTGCTTGTAGTAGGAGTAACTGTCTCCGCTTGCTGCGGTCGGCAACGCATACAAAAAATCGATTGATGTGCCGGTAGACTTATTCGGGATATGAGTTGTTAAAAAATTATCGGCGTCAGTCAAAAAATATTCATAATAAATATCGAAGACTTCTTCGTGTTTAAAATCATCAAAATCTGTTTTCTCCGTAACAAAATCAAGGTCGTCCCATGTAGCGTCGATATAATAGTATTCGCCGTCATCCATGCGTACCATATTCCACGCGTGATTTTGCCAATTGTCGCCTTCCCCGCTCTTACCGGTAACAAAAATGTTCTCGATTCCGAGGCGGTTAAGAACAAGCTGAAGTGCCTTTGCGTAGCCTTCGCATACTGACATACCATTTTGGAAAACACCCACTATACTGTGTGTAATACCGTTGCTGATTATATATCCGTTATCATCTACAGCATATGTTGTCAAATCGCATATGTAATCGTGTACAAACAGCACCTTTTCATATCTGCTAAGGCCCTTAACATTTTCAACGATGGCGTTAATCTGCTCATCGATAGACTTATTAAAAACATTGCGTGTATCATATGTAGCAAATTCCTTGTAAACCGATACGCCGAAAAAACCCGGTGCAAAAAGCGCCACATTGGAAAGCCAATAATACTGAGGAAAATCGTTACGGAAGGTAAAATAAGTCTCTACCATTTCATCGTTACTCAGCCTTGTTTCGATATCGCCTATAATATAGCAATCTCCGACATTCGGCACATTTTGCGCGCTGACATCCGCATTTGATGCATCAAATTCCAAACACAATTCATAAAGATTTTTGTACATCTCTCGGCGAACAGCCGAATTTGAGCGCAATGCCATATCTTTGTAGCCGTAAAGATCGGTGTAATCAACGCTTTTCGATGATCTGACGGTTTTTCTTACGCTGTTAACTTCTATACCCGATTTTAAATTAATGTCGTCAAAGTTGACCTCATATGCAACCCGCTCTTCGCCGTCGCATTTTTTTATATTTTTGTTGTTGACCGACGAAAGTTCATCGGATGTTACAATATCCGACGGTGCCGCATAACAAACCACAGAAGCAGAAGATATGCTGATGCCGAGTGCAACGATCATGCATACCAAGCGAGAAATGGCCTTCATAAATTACCCTCCAATTTTGTTTGCATATAACACAAAAATGTGAATATGCTGATACTGTAAAAAATATCCTTATGATGATTATATCATATGCTGCCAATTTCTGCAACAAGTAATTTTTGCGCCGAATATCATTGCTAAAAATGCGGTTGAAAGAAAAAAATTACCGTGGTATAATATTTATTAACAGGAGATTTATTAACAGGAGTTGATGAAAGTGAACATTTGGCACGATATTTCGCCCGAACGGATTACCGCGACCGATTTTATTTCGGTTATCGAGATTCCGAAGGAATGTAAGATTAAGTACGAAATGGATAAGGAGACCGGTCTGCTCCGAATGGACCGCCTGCTTCACACCTCAACACACTATCCGGCAAACTACGGGTTTATTCCGCGCACTTATGCCGATGACAACGATCCGCTTGATGTCCTGGTTCTCAGCACGGCGCCGGTTTATCCCATGACGCTGATCCGCTGCTATCCCATAGGCGCAATCAAAATGACCGACAACAACGAAAACGACGAAAAAATCATTGCAATTCCGTTCGGCGACCCCAACTACAATATGTACACGAGTATCAATCAGCTCCCCAGCCACATCTTCGACGAAATGGCTCACTTTTTTACCGTGTACAAGGAGCTTGAGAACAAAAAAACAGCTGTGCAGGAAATCGTTCCTCCCGATGACGCGATAGAGATCATCAAAAAATCCATTGATAATTACAGTCGGTTGTTCGGACAATAAAAACACATTCGAGTGAAAAAATATAACAACAAAAAATCCGTTTATTTAGCACGACGTGTAAAATAAGAGGTATAAAAAATGAAAAATGCACTTATCGTCATTAACCCATGCGCCGGAGTAAAGCGCGCCAACAAATACATGACCGATATTATCACAATGCTGTGCAGCAACGGCTACCGCTGCACGGTGCAGACCACTGCACCGAATTTTAACGGTCACGACGCCGTTATGCGTTTTGGAAAAGACTCCGATCTCGTCGTATGTATCGGCGGAGACGGAACATACAACGAGGTTGTCTCCGGCGTCATCGACTGTGGCTTAGACTGCAACATAGGTTATATTCCTGCCGGCTCGACCAACGATTTCGGCGCATCTCTCGGCCTTTCAAAAAACATTTTGAAAGCCGCGGAATGTGTTGTCAGCGGCCGCCCGCAGCCGTTTGATGTCGGTTCATTTAACGGACGGAAATTCACATACGTCGCTTCGTGCGGCGCATTCACAAGCACATCGTATTCAACGCCAACCGACATGAAAAACGCACTTGGTCATCTTGCATATCTTCTTGAAGGAATGAAAAGCATTCCCGAAATTAAACCTGAACACCTGAAATTCAAGGTGAATGACCGCGAGATTGAGGGAGACTTCATATTCGCCGCAATATGTAACTCGACTTCGCTCGGCGGCGTGCTGAAGCTGGATAAAAAATATGTGGATATGAACGACGGTCTGTTTGAAATACTGACTGTACGTTCGCCGAAAAACATTTCCGAGCTTGCCGCAGCAATTCATGACCTCAACTTTAAAAATTATGAATCCAGCAATATGATTGATCTTTTCAGCGCCGAAAAGGTGTGGATAGAGGCAAGTAAAAGCACCGATTGGTCGCTTGACGGCGAGCGTCAGGAGGGTATCGAAAACATTGTTATCGAAAACCTGCACAGCGCTATCAAGCTGATAGTTCCAAACAAAAATTGATTGGCAAGCGACGGTCGATTTACGAGAAAATTGCAAATGCTCGACGAGCAACGACTGATTTATGCAAAGATGATAAAAAAGCATCGCATACAGGAATTCTGTACGCGATGCTTTTTTATATCAAAGTGTGCATTTTATCAGCAACGATAAAATTCTGCCTACACGCTGTTTCAGTTGCTGTCCGAGCTGTCGGAAAATTTCACATAATCACCGTTGACCCAACCTGATTTGCCGTTATACTCAACATAGTAATAGGAGCCGGTCTCGCCCTTTACGCTTATGTCAGCACCCTTAGGAATTGTGGTTATAATGTCATAGCTTGATGACGGGCCCGTTCTCATGGTCAGCGGAGTTTCCTGCGTCGCAACATATCCTTTTTTCGCGGACGAATAGTTGTTTTCAGGATAAATAATGTCGGGCGAATTATCGGTTGACACGACTGCACTGCTTGTCGGCGCACTGCTGACACCGCTGCTGACCTCCGATGACGGAGCGCTGCTGATATCTGATGATGCCGCACTGCTGATATCCGAGCTTTGAAGTCCGGCTATGACCTCCAGCAGAGAGTCGCCGCTGCTCGACGCACATGAGCAAAATACGACACATATCGCGCCGATAGCGATAATGAGACTGATTGTTTTCTTAATCATAGTAGTATGCATCCCTTCGTTTTATAATATATAATAAACCTTTCGGATCAAAAGCCGATCAGACAATACCCTTTGCAGCCTGAAGTACCTTGTTTGCTACGGTACGCGCAACTCCGACACCGGCGCCCGCATTTTCCGCGACAACCACAAATGCAAGCGGACAATCACTGTCGTCTACAAAACCGACAAACCACGAATGCGGTGTGACACCGCTGTCCACTTCTGCGGTGCCGGTCTTTGCGCACACGCTGAGTCCCGGGAAACGATAGTCGCCGTAATTTGACGAAACATTATTTCGCATCATTTCAACCATTGTCGTGGCAGTTTCCGATGAAAACATACGCGAGGTGTGCGACGCGCCGCCGCTGTAAATTTTGATACCGTCATGTGTGGTTATCGAGTCAATCATATACGGCTCCACAGCGGTGCCTCCGCCGGCAATAGCGCCCATAAGTGTCAGGTAATGAAGCGGGTTAACAAGGTCGGTGTACTGGCCCATTCCTGCCCAACCGAGATCCACCTTGCGAATGTTTGAAAGATCGATGGTACTCGATTTTGCCTTTATCCCATCAATATAGCAGGGAGAATTAAAGCCCAGCTTATTCACACATTTTTGCAGCTGATCTGCTCCGACATCAATGGAAAGCTGTGAAAAATAGGCGTTGCATGATTTTGCCAACGCGTCACGAAAACCGATATCGCCGTGATGCGCCATGCAGCTTATCGTCTCGTTATCCACTGTTACGCCTCTGTCGCATCGGTAGGTGCGGTTTTGCATATCCATTCCGCTCTCCAGCGCAGCGATAGATGTCACAAGCTTAAATGTCGAGCCGGGAGGATATGACGATGACAAAAAGCGGTTGATATAAATGCCGTTGTCGGCAGTAACCTCGCCGTTCGGATCGTAGGTAGGCGACGAAACCATACAGAGCATTTCTCCGGTTTTGTAATTATACACTCCGACTGCTCCGCTGTATCCGCCGAGGGCTTTAAGTGCGACGGTGTTAAGGTCTGCACTGATTGTCATTTTGATGTTATTACCGCCGTATTTTGCCGAATACAGACCTGTAACACGGTTATATCCCGTCAGGTCGTCCCAATGACTGGTGCTGAGTCCCGTTTTTATGAAGCCGTCAAAATCGCCCACCGCATGCAAAGTTGAAATTCGGGTATAATAGTCGGAATTATATTTTCGGTTACCGTTCACCGTCTCGGCAAGCACCTTTCCGCTGCGGTCGGTTATCTCCCCCGCTGCGGTCAAAACACCGTCGGTATAAATGTGGCGGTTTGCCGGATATGATGTCCAGTCGTCCGCCTTTATCATCGCCTGACAGCACAACGCGAATATGCCGACAACAAACACGCTCACCATGAGCAGTATGCACAATCCGCGCGCGTACATTTGTTTCATCGGCTGTCACCTCCTGCACCGGACGCCTTGATAAAAGCAAGTATTCCGAAGCTCGCCATCATCGACGATCCACCGTTGGATATCAGCGGCAGTGTAACGCCGGTAAGCGGCAGCAGATCTGTCGAGCCGAATATATTGAGCGCCGCCTGAAAAATAAGCATTCCCGCCGCGGCGCATCCGGCAATGGCGTAGTATGACGATGTTGCAAGCCGCACATTGCGAAATGCATACAGCGCAAAAAGAACAAGCACGGAAACGCAGCACAATCCTACGATCATGCCCCATTCCTCGACCACAAAGCCGAAAACCAGGTCGGTATCCGCCGCCGGAACAAGGTCAAGATTGCCCTTACCGCCGCCGACGCCGAATATGCCGCCGCGCGTAAAAGTCAAGTAGGCACGGGCGATCGTAGCGAGCGTATACGCACGTACAACTTCCCCCAAGGACGCGTTACCGACCACCGTATAGGGCTGACATTGTACAGCATCGAAAACTTTATGAACGGCGACATCGGCGAAATGGTGGAAGCGTTGCGCATGGCCGATCAAGCGGCAAAGTTGCAAGCGGAGTAATGTAGGCTTCCATTCGCCATCACCAAATATTTTTCGACCTAACGTCGACGAGTAAAAGATAGAAAATTCTTAAAGGTCAAGCCTTGGCTTGCGTACCGCAAGAGTACGAGTTCGCTCGTTTGCCTTTAATTAGCTCGCCCTCACGCACGCAAAAACGCTTCGCACCTTTCCAAGGTAATCAGTGATGACAAATGGAAACACCAAGACACCTGTTACCCCATCACGAACAAAATAAGAAATACTAATTAAGGAGAAGGCTATGAAACACTACTTGTGTAACGTCGACGAAGTTCTTGCCGACGTCAAGTCCACAACCGACGGGTTGACTACTCAACAAGCGCAAACACGTCAAGCCGAAAGCGGCAAAAACAAGCTTGCCGAAGGCAAAAAAACGCCGCTGTTTGTCAAGTTTTTACAACAGCTGACCGACCCGATGATCATTATCCT
>USQH01000011.1 GCA_900556765.1 uncultured Oscillospiraceae bacterium | reverse complement strand
CAGCAGTATGAACGAAGTGTCACCGTTGTAATAACGTATCCGAAACTTCTCACGTCGGTTTACACCGTCGATCTTTTCACGCAGTGCTTTATCCCTCAAATTGTCAAAGTAAATACTGCGTATATCATATCTGCCGTTTATCGCGTGTGGATCCTGCTGCATTACCGCCGTCAACCTTGAGCGCAGTGAAAATGCGTCTGCTTGACTGATTTCATGCTTTAGCTCATGCCGAAAGTTCATCCTAAGTTGCTCCTTTCATTCATTCTTTTCATTTGTACTATATCGCTCTAACCTTAGTCGTACCTTAGATATAAAAAGGACACCGCGTTTTTTTCGCGGTGTCCCAATTCTTTGTGTATAAATGTATTTATCAGCGGTCGTTTTGAAACCGAACGGTAAAGCAAATGATGTCGTCTCCGATATATTCGGCGGATATACTGCCCTTGTTTGCGGCGGTTATTGACTGTGCTACCGACAGGCCTATCCCGTACCCACCGCTTTTTTGAGTGCGTGCGGCGTCTGCACGGTAAAAGCGGTCAAACAGCTTGTCCGGCGTTACATTCGGCAGATTTTCGCAGGTGTTTCGTACCGTCAGCTTTATCCGCTTTTCGCTTTTTTGCAGCTCTATGCTGATCTTTCCGCTGTCGTTTGTGTACTTTACGGCGTTGTCGAGCAGTATGGATACAAGCTGTTCTGTTTGCCCCTTGTCGGCGCGTAAAATTACGTCGGGCTGAATGTCGGTGTGCAGTTTGATGTGCTTTTCATCCATAAGCGGCACAAATCCCTTGGTCATGTCCGACAGCAGGTCGCTCAGCGGAAGCTCGGATGATACTGCCTGAGCCGCGCCTTCGTCGGTTCTGGCAAGCATAAGCAGGTTTTTCATCAGACCGCTGAGCCGCACAGTCTGCTCCTTAATGTTTCTGCTCCACTTGTTTTCTCCGTTGTACAGTTCCATTGCCTCGGTGTTGGACTGGATAATGGCAAGAGGCGTTTTAATTTCATGTCCTGCGTTGGTAACGAATTGCTTTTGTTTCTCAATGTTTTCGGCTATCGGACGTATTGCACGTTTTGAGAGCAGTATAACGAATACCAGCATCAGTCCCCAGCATACGATGCCGATAGCCGCCGACAGCAGTAAAACGCGAATATATGAAACAATGTCGTTTGAAGTGTCCAAAAAGACGATCGCTTTACCGCTTACCATTCGCGTGTCGGTCATTCGGTATCGGTATTTGCCCGATTTTCCGCTTGCCGAATTGCTTTGCAGAACAGTCTCCGCCATTTTTACTGCACTTTCTTCCGTAACGGCGGAAGTACGGCTTACGTCAATGTAAACGGCGCTGCCGCTGTCGTCAAAGCGGACTATGAAAAAGTTTGATGCCATAAATGTGTCATAGTCGTTTCTTTCCATGCCTGCGGATGAGCCGTGCGGAGCCATATTCGGCATCGGCTTCAGGTTGCCGACCTCTCCTTCGCTGTCCGACAGCATTTGCATGGTGTGCTCGACTTCATTCCTGACAATTACAATGTTGGCTATGTTGATTGCACCGAGCAGAAGCAGTATCAAAACCGTAATTGCCGTCATGGCGGTGATTACAAATTTTTTTTGCAGTGTTTTGATCATTTCGCCACCTCCAGCGTATAGCCCACGTTGCGCTTTGCGGTTATACTGACGTTTGCATTCAACGCCGCCAACCGCTTGCGAAGATAGGAAATATAGACCCATACCGTGCCGAGCTCGGCGTCGGTCTCATAGCCCCACACCTTGCACAGCAGGTCCTCTGTGGAAAGATAAATGCCTTTGTTGAGCATGAGCAGTTCCATAAGCCGATATTCCATCTTCGGCAGTACAAATGTTTGCCCGTTGCAGGATAATTCATAGCTTTGCTGATTAAGTGAGATGTTTCCGCACCGAAGTATATTCGGAGTGTATTCTTCTCTGCGACGCAGTATGGCGCGTACGCGTGCAAGCAGCAGTTCCATTGAAAACGGCTTGGGCAGATAATCGTCGGCGCCGAGGTCAAGACCGCATATCTGATCTTCGATCTCAGCCTTTGCGGTAAGCAGAAGTATCGGTGTGCGGCATCCGGAGCTTCGCAGTTCTTTAAGAACTTCCAATCCGTCCTTTTTCGGCATCATTATGTCGAGGATTATGCCGTCGTATTGCTCGGACATGGCAAACGCCAATGCTTGCTCGCCGTCATATACGGCGTCTACAATGTATTTGTGATAGGTCAGTATGTCCACTACCGCTTCCGACATAGCAATCTCGTCCTCTGCGTATAACAGTTTCATTTAATAAACACCTCCTGTTGTCAGCATACAGTGCGAAACTTAGTCTTAACTTAGTAACCACGGCGATTTAATATAATTTTCAGATCATTACGTAAACAGTGTAGCACAGACTGAAAGAAAATGCAAAGATGGTTAAAGTAATACGAAAAAAGCAATTTTCGTATGGGTCAGGTAGACAAATTAAAGAATATTTGATATAACAAAAAAGGATACATCAATCATGTTTGGGGGCGTATGATTTGAAACGGATATTGATCGTGGATGACGATCAGCATATAGGCGATATGCTGGAGGAAGTGCTTGTAAAAGAAAACTACGGTGTGCTGCGTGCCTATTCCGGCACAGAGGCTATGCGTTTGCTGTCCGAAGTAAAACCCGATCTTATCCTTTTGGATCTTATGCTGCCCGGGCTTTCCGGCGAAGAGGTTTTGCCTAAGATAAAAGATATTCCGATGATTGTTATCAGTGCAAAGGTGGATATAGATCATAAGGTGGATATACTTATCGGCGGTGCTGTTGACTATATTACCAAGCCGTTTTCCGTCAAGGAATTGCTTGCAAGGATCAATGTAGTGCTCAGAAATTCGGCGGCGCGGACGGGGGATGTTCTGACATTTCGCGAGCTTCGTCTTGATCCTTCGGTGAATGAAGTCAGAGTGGAAGAAAAGCCGGTAAAGCTGACAAGAACTGAGTTTGCAATACTTAAACTTCTGATGCGAAATCCAAATCAAACGCTGACCAAATCTTTGCTGCTCGAATCTATCAGTGAGGACACGCCCGATTGCACGGAAAGCTCCCTCAAAATTCATATCAGTAATATCAGAAAAAAGCTTCGCAGTGTCAACTCAAATGATTATATCGAATCGGTGTGGGGGATCGGATTCAAATTAAAAGAATAAATTTTTACTGATTCTTTACTCTTTTCTTTACCGATTTCTGAACGATTGGGTCGTAAAATATCGGTAACAAGATAAAAAGGGAGGAAAGATTATGGAATACGTTTTAGAAACGAACGCCCTGTGCAAGCGTTACGGCAGATTCAAGGCGCTCAACGGACTTACAATGCATATTCCGAAAGGGTCAATCTACGGATTTATCGGGCGAAACGGAGCAGGAAAAAGTACGCTGATACGACTGATATGCGGACTTCAGACTCCGAGCAACGGCAGCTACCGAATCTACGATATCGACAGTCAGGACAGGATAATTAAAAAATCCCGCGCACGGATGGGTGCAGTGGTGGAGACGCCGGCTGTTTATCTGGATATGAGTGCCGAGGAAAATTTGAAACAGCAAAGCCTTATGTTGGGCTTGCCCACTTATGAACATATTCCCGAGATCCTTAAACTCGTAGGTCTTTCGGATGCCGGCAGAAAAAAGCGAGACATTTTTCTTTCGGAATGCGTCAGCGTCTCGGAATTGCAATTGCTTTGGTGGGAAACTCCGATTTTTTGATTTTGGACGAGCCTATCAACGGGTTGGATCCGCAGGGAATCATTGAGATTCGCGAACTGGTGCTGAAGCTTAATCGCGAATACGGCATAACCGTTTTGATTTCCAGTCATATACTGGACGAATTGGCAAAAGTGGCGACTCACTTCGGATTTATCAATGACGGGCGTATTGTAAGGGAGATGAGCGCGGATGAACTTAATGCCGCGTTTCGCAAATGTCTTTGCGTCAAAGTCAGCGACATTAAGGCATTGTCGGCCGCCATGGATAAATTGGGATTTGAATATCAGGTCATATCGGATAACGAGGCGGATATATTTGCTGATGTCAGTCTTACAAAACTGGTATTTGCCCTTGCCGAACAGCATTGTGAATTGCTTTCTGCGTTCAACCGCGACGAGAACCTTGAAACCTATTTTATAAATTTGGTCGGGGGTGAGCGGTAATGATTAAACTGTTGAGATCGGAAGCACGCCGCTATTTCAAAAACGTCCTTTTTTGGCTCGGTATCGCGGCACTGCTGATTTGCGGCCTGTATTTCGGCACGCTGGAGAATCTTGATGTAACTTATCATCTTGTTGTTCCTATCGTTATGGCGGTTTTGATTTCGCTTATCGTCGGTCGCGAATACAGTGACGGAGGGTTCAGAAACAAAATCATCAGCGGACACAGTAAAGGAAAAATCTTTTTTGCCGAATGGATACTCAGCGTGATCCTGCTTGTTTTGTATTGTTCGGTCTATTTTTCCGGCATGGCGATAACCGGCGCCGCTTCTTTTACCGATGTTCCGGCGGATGTGCTGCTTTTTTCGGCAACGGCGATACTTGTCTGTACAGCTTGCTTTACTTTTTTCTTTCTGTTTGTCAGCCTTACTGTTTCCAATAAAGCGGTCGCGTCGGTCATCAATCTTCTTTTGATAGTTGCCCTTTCGGTTCCGGCTTATTCTGCCGCTGTTGCACTTATGCCGAGGGAAACCTACGAGACATACGATGTACAGATTGTGGACGGAGAGTCTCAGATCGTTCCTGTTCGGGCCAAAAATCCGAATTATATCGGAGGTACCAAGCGTACCGTTTACACGGTAATTGTTAAAGGATCGCCTTTCGGCCAGGGAATAGAACAGCTTCAACTGCTGAAATATTATAAGGGCGAATACTATTATCAGGATAACTATAACAATAAAAACTATTTGGAAGAAGAAAAGAACGAGACTGATTTTGATCCTGTGTGGGCATTGGCAGTCGGCGGAGCAATAACTGTTGCCGGATATGTCCTGTTCAGAAAAAAAGATATAAAGTGAAGGAAAGCGGTGAAAAAAGATGCTCCCATGGATACTGTGCGGCGTTATGGTTTGCGTAGTTATTGCATTGATAATCAAAATCGTATTGATGCAAAGAAGCGTCGGGGAGATATGCAGCGCCATTCAGGAGCATCTTGACTCCGATGCTAACGGATGGATTAGAATATCTTCCGGTGACCGATATATAAGACGGCTCGCTAACCGGCTGAACAGTCAGCTTTCGTCCCTGAGTCGTCAAAGGCAAAAATATATGCGAGGGGATCGCGAACTGAAAGAAGCCATCGCCAATATATCGCATGATTTACGGACTCCTCTGACGGCAATTTGCGGATATCTGGCGTTGCTGGAGCGGGAGCAAAAATCGCAAGAGGCAGAAAAATATCTGTCAAATATTCAAAACAGGGCGGAGGCGCTGACTGCACTGACGGAGGAGCTGTTAAGGTATTCGATGGTCGCTTCCGCTCCGGAGCTGTCATTTGAAAAAGTAAATATATGTCAGACGTTGGAGGAATGTCTGATTTCTTTCCGCGGTGTGATGGAGCAGAAACAGATCGTGCCGGATATTAAAATGCCTGAGAAACCGGTTTATCGGGAACTGGATAAGCTTGCGCTTTTCAGAATTTTCGGGAATCTGATCTCAAACGCCGTGAAATACAGCGACGGAGATTTATGCGTGAATTTGACAGAGGACGGATTCGTTTCATTTTCCAATTCCGCAAAAGGGCTGTCAAATGTTGATGTGGGAAAGCTGTTTGACAGATTTTATACAGTGGACACGGCAAGAAGATCGACAGGCCTCGGCCTTTCCATTGCAAAGATACTGACTGAAAAAATGTACGGCTCGATCGCGGCGGATTATCAGGACGAAATTTTAACTATTACGTTCAGATTTCCGTAATACTGCGCTTTCGCCTTTTCTGCGGTGGATTTTTGCAACTTCCCGTGTTATAATATCGTAAAAAAGGTGTCGGAGGCTACGCTATGAATTTGCTTCACATGAAATATGCGGTTGAGATAGCCAAAACGAATTCAATCAATAAAGCAGCGGAAGTTTTATATGTAGGGCAATCTGCATTGAGCCGCGCTATTAAGGATTTGGAAACATCCTTGGGGGTTACACTTTTTGAAAGAAGTGCAAAGGGAATGTTCCTGACGCCTGACGGTGAGGCTTTTGTGCGTTATGCAAAAAATGTGCTTCGGCAGGTTGATGCCATAGAAAATATGTTCAGCGAAGGTACCGTCAGCAAAAAACGCTTTTCGATCTCCGTTCCCAGAGCAAGCTATGTTACCGACGCATTTGCCAAGTTTTCGAAACTGCTTGATAAAAACAGTGAAATTGAGCTGTTTTACAAAGAAACCAATTCTATGCGTACGATAAAAAATTTGCTTACAGAGGACTATAAACTCGGCATTATTCGTTATGCGGAAAACTACGATAAATACTATAAGTCAATGATGGACGAAAAGGGTATTGATTACGAGCTGATAACCGAGTTTCACTATGTCTTGATAATGAACGAGGACAGCCCGCTCGCCGCAAAAGAGAATATTACTTACAGTGACTTGCACGACTGCATCGAGATAGCACATGCCGATCCCTATGTACCGTCTCTGCCGTTTGCCGCGGTAAAAAAGGAAGAATTGCCGGACAATTCGAATCGGCGCATATTTGTGTTTGAACGAGGCAGTCAGTTCGAGCTGCTCGCACAGAATCCGGAAACATTTATGTGGGTGTCTCCGATACCGCAGGCATTACTCAGCCGATACGGTCTGGTACAGCGAAACTGCGATGAAAACAAGCGAATGTATAAGGATGTGCTGATACATCGTAAGGAATACGCGCTGACCGACCTTGATAATTTGTTTATTGAGGAGCTTATAAAGGCAAAGCGTGAAATTTTCGGATAAAGAGGTATGTAAAATGAAATGGATGATTGCATCCGATATACACGGCAGCGCTTACTATTGCCGCGCGTTGGCAGAAAGATACAAGAGTGAGAATGCAGAACGCCTGCTTTTGCTCGGTGATTTGCTATATCACGGGCCGCGAAACAATCTGCCAAAGGAATACGCGCCGAAAGAGGTTATTGCGATTCTGAACGGGATGAAAAACGAAATTCTCTGTGTTCGCGGCAATTGCGATACAGAGGTTGATCAGATGGTGCTGGAGTTCCCCGTACTCGCCGATTATGCAATTATTGATATCGGCAGCAAAATCATTTACGCCACTCACGGTCATATATTTAATGAGGGCAATCTGCCGCCGCTGTGCAGCGGTGATATCCTGCTGCACGGCCACACGCACGTTCCGAAATGTGTCGAGCACGACAACTTTGTTTGTATGAATCCCGGCTCTGTGTCAATTCCGAAAGAAGACAGCCATCACGGATATATGACTTTGGAAAGCGGCGTTTTCATTTGGAAAGACCTTGACGGAAATATAAAAAACGAATATAGCATAACCGAATAATAAAGATATTTTTATGAGCGTCCGCTGCCGGCGGACGCTCTTTTTATCTAAAGTTCACGAGTATATCGATAAATGCAATACCGATATGAGAAAGTGGCAATTCCCAAAGCACAATTACTTTGATAAAATATTAACAAACAAAGAAATGTCATCATCCGGAAAGGAGGCGTCGCGGTGAAAGAGGCGGAAATATCCCGAGCGACTCTCGGCAGAATACCGTCATATTTGAAGTATCTGAAGAATCTGCCGCCCGAAGTAATGAACATTTCCGCAACGACCGTTGCAAAGGATTTGGGACTCGGTGAAGTTCAGGTGCGAAAGGATCTCGGCGCTTTGTGCGGCTCTGGAAAACCGAAGATAGGGTATTCGACCGCTGAGCTGACGGGAAGCTTGGAGAGCTTTCTCGGACGAGAAAACGGCGGCACGGTGATCGTTGGAGCCGGAAAACTCGGCAGAGCGCTTCTTGACTACGGCGGTTTTACCGACTACGGCCTTTCCCTTTTGGCGGCTTTTGATACAAAAGTCACCGACGTTCAGACATCGGATGAGGGCAAACCGATACTGCCGATGGATAGGTTTTCGGAGTTTTGCACGGAACACAGCGTAAAAATAGGTATTATTGCCGTTCCGGCAGCCTCGGCGCAGGATGTATGCAATCTGTTTTACGAAAACGGTATAAAGGTGATGTGGTGCTTTGCTCCGTGTCAGTTATACAAACCGGCAGATGCGATTATCCGGTATGAAAATATGGCGCTGTCGCTTGCCCATTTAAAAATGCAGATCAAATAAGTTGTTAATAAGTTATCAATTTCAGGAGGTTACGATATGGAAACGAAAGAAAAGAAAATTGTTGACAGTGTAGAAGCATTGGAAGAACTGCTTTTGCGCGTCAAAGCGGCGCAGGAGAAATATTCGAGCTACACGCAGGAGCAGGTAGACAAGATATTCCTTGCCGCAGCAACGGCAGCCGCAAAAATGAGGATTCCGCTTGCAAAAATGGCGGTCGAGGAGACCGGCATGGGAATAGTCGAGGACAAGGTCATCAAGAATCAATATGCGGCGGAGTATATATACAACGCATACAAGAACACAAAGACCTGCGGAGTTATCGAGGAAGATAAGGCGTACGGTGTGCAGAAGATTGCCGAACCTATCGGCGTGGTAGCCGCCGTTATTCCGACGACCAATCCGACCTCCACCGCAATATTCAAGACACTGATATGCCTCAAGACGAGAAACGGCATCATCATCAGCCCCCACCCCAGAGCAAAGCAGAGCACTATCGCCGCAGCGAAGGTCGTACTGGAGGCGGCGGTTGCCGCCGGCGCTCCGGAGGACATCATCGGCTGGATCGACGTGCCGAGCCTTGACATGACAAATCTTCTGATGAAAGAGGCCGATATAATCCTTGCCACCGGCGGTCCCGGCATGGTAAAGGCGGCATATTCATCCGGCAAGCCGGCTCTCGGCGTCGGTGCAGGTAACACTCCTGCAATTATCGACGACACCGCCGATGTCATTCTCGCAGTAAACTCCATCATTCATTCAAAGACATTCGACAACGGTATGATCTGTGCTTCCGAGCAGTCGGTCATCGTACTTGACAAGGTGTACAGCGCCGTTAAAAAGGAATTTGCCGAGCGCGGCTGCTACTTCCTTAAAAAGGACGAGATCGAAAAGGTTAGAAAGACCATTCTTATCAACGGCGCACTCAACGCTAAGATAGTCGGTCAAAAGGCTCACACCATTGCCGCTCTGGCAGGCGTAAACGTACCCGAGTCGACCAAGATACTCATCGGCGAAGTTGAAAGCGTCGAGCTGAGCGAGGAATTTGCTCACGAAAAGCTGTCTCCCGTCCTTGCAATGTACAAGGCAAAGAGCATCGGCGAAGCATTCGACAAGGCTGAGCATCTGATCGCCGACGGCGGTTACGGACATACATCGTCCATCTACCTTAACGCCGTCACCGAAAAGGAAAAACTCGCTGAATTTGCGGAGCGCATGAAGACCTGCCGCATACTGGTCAACACCCCGTCTTCGCACGGCGGCATCGGCGACCTGTACAACTTTAAGCTTGCTCCGTCGCTCACATTGGGCTGCGGCTCATGGGGCGGCAACAGCGTCAGCGAAAACGTAGGCGTCAAGCACCTGCTCAACATTAAAACAGTAGCCGAAAGAAGGGAAAATATGCTGTGGTTCAGAGCGCCTGAAAAGGTTTACATCAAAAAAGGCTGTCTGCCGGTAGCTCTTGACGAGCTTAAGACCGTCATGGGTAAGAAAAAGGCGTTTATCGTCACCGACAGCTTCCTGTATCATAACGGCTACACCAAGCCGATCACCGACAAGCTGGACGAAATGGGCATCCAGCACACCACATTCTTTGATGTTGCGCCCGACCCGACGCTCGCCTGTGCAAAAGAGGGTACAGCACAAATGCGTGCTTTTGAGCCTGACTGCATCATCGCTTTGGGCGGCGGTTCCGCAATGGACGCCGGCAAGATCATGTGGGTGATGTACGAGCATCCCGAAGCCGATTTTATGGATATGGCAATGCGCTTCAACGACATCAGAAAGCGTATCTATACATTCCCGAAAATGGGTGAAAAGGCTTACTTCATCGCAATACCGACCTCTGCAGGTACCGGTTCGGAGGTTACTCCGTTCGCCGTTATCACCGACGAGCAGTCGGGCATCAAGTATCCGCTTGCCGACTATCAGCTCCTGCCGAACATGGCGATCATCGACACCGATTTCCACATGAGCGCACCGAAGGGACTGACTGCGGCATCAGGTATCGACGCAGTTACTCACGCACTGGAAGCGTACGCTTCCGTCATGGCGACCGATTACACCGACGGACTTGCGTTGAAGGCACTCAAGACGATATTCGAGTATCTGCCCCGCGCATACGACAACGGTCAGGCCGACATCAAGGCGCGTGAAAAGATGGCCAACGCCGCGACTATGGCCGGTATGGCGTTTGCCAACGCATTCCTCGGCGTATGCCACTCAATGGCTCACAAGCTCGGCGCTTTCCACCATCTGCCGCACGGCGTTGCAAACGCGCTGATGATCGACGAAGTACTCCGCTTCAACGCCAGCGAGACGCCGACTAAGATGGGCACATTCTCGCAGTACGACCATCCGCATACGCTTGCACGCTACGCCGAAGTTGCCGATTACCTCGGCATCAAGGGCAAAAACGACGAGGAAAAGCTTAAAAACCTCATCAAGGCTATCGACGAGCTGAAAGCCCGCGTCGGCATCAAGGAGACAATCAAGGATTACAACATCGACGAAAAGAACTTCCTTGACCGCCTCGACGAAATGACCGAGCAGGCATTTGACGACCAGTGCACCGGTGCAAATCCGCGCTATCCGCTGATGAGCGAGATCAAGCAGATGTACCTGAACGCTTATTACGGCACTCATAAAGATGTTTAAGGAGGAGATACAGCTATGAAACTCGACAACATTATCGCAGTAAGAACAAACAAAACCGTTTACCGTGACGGTGACCGCTCAATCAAAGTATTCGACAGTGACTACTCGAAAGCTGACGTTCTTAACGAAGCTCTTAATCAGGCGCGTATCGAGGAGACAGGGCTTAACATTCCTAAAATCCTTGAAGTGACCATGATCGACGGTAAATGGACGATAGTCTCCGAGTATATAAAGGGAAAGACGCTCGCTCAGTTAATGAAAGAAGAGCCTGAGAAAAAAGACGAGTATCTCAATATGTTTGTTGATCTTCAGCTTGAAATGCACTCAAAAACATGTGCCGGACTGAACAAGCTAAAGGACAAAATGAACGATAAGATCAGCAAGACCGACCTTTCAGCGACCGTCCGCTACGATCTGCACACCCGTTTGGAGTCGATGCCTAAGCATAATAAGGTTTGCCACGGAGATTTCAACCCGTCGAACATCATCATAACCGATGACGGCACGCCGTATATTATCGACTGGGCGCACGCTACTCAAGGCAATGCGTCCGCTGATGTCGCGCGCACCTATTTGCTGTTCTGTCTTGACGGCGACAAGGAATTTGCAGACAAGTATCTCAACCTTTTCTGCAAAAAGAGCAACACTGCAAGACAGTACATCCAGAAATGGATGCCTATTGTCGCCGCTTCGCAGTCGGTCAAAGGCAGACCTGATGAAAGAGAATTCCTGCTCTCCTGGGTCGACGTCGTTGACTACGAATAACAGAATCAAAACCGCTTCATAATTAACGGTATAAAAAAATGAGCTTACTGAAACTATCAGTAAGCTCATTTTTTCTGCACCGATAATCAATCGCCTTCTGCATCCGCGATTGCTTTCGTTTCATGAACCGTTCCGAACGAGTGCTGCGGCGGTGCATAGACCGAATACAATTTTAAAGGCACATTGCCTGTATTGACGATATTGTGCCATGTTCCCGCCGGAATAATTACGGCAAATTCACAATTCACCGATTTAATTTGATTTAAATCACATTTATTTTGTCCCATTTTGACAAGTCCACAGCCGCTTTCTATTCGAATAAACTGATCCACATCCGGGTGTATTTCCAGCCCTATTTCGCCATGCGGCGGTATGCTCATTACAGTAACCTGCAAATACTCTCCTGTCCACAAAGCACGGCGAAAATATGTATTTGCTCTCACCTCGCGGCCAATACTGATTACAAGCGGTTCGCCTCCGAAATCCTGCCGATCGCCGCGACAGTTGAAATGATTCATTGACACATACCTCCCATAAGTTTCTGTTGAAAGTATATGCAAAATCGTATGCATTCAACTCGCGAAAACACATTTTTTTAATAACAAGTTTTTTCGGCAAATATAAAAGCCTTGCTCCGTAAAAAGAGCAAGGCTTTCGTGCAATTATTAAATTCAGCGCGCAGAATTTATCCGTTATTCCATGTGCGGCGAGAAAACAAAACCAATATCGGAAATATTTCCAGGCGTCCGGCAAGCATATCGACTATCAGCACCAGTTTTGAAAACGCACTGAACCCTCCGAAATTACCGAGCGGACCTACATCGCCGAAGCCCGGACCGATGTTATTGAAGCAGGATATTACCGCCGAAATATTAGTTTCAATAGAAAATCCGTCAAACGCCACAAGCAAAAAGCTGAAAACAATGATAAACACATACGTCACAAGATAAATATTTGTGGCGTCGATCACTTTTTCGTTGACCGTTTGTCCGTCAGCGCGAATGGTTTGTATATTCTGCGGATGCAACAGCCGCTTAATGTTGCGGCGCAGGCTCTTTAGCAGCAGTATAACGCGGGCGTATTTCAGTCCGCCGCCTGTACTGCCTGCACAGGCGCCGACTGCCATCAGGCAAAGTATGATCGCTTTTGACAATCCCGGCCACATATTGAAATCGGTGGTGCTGTATCCCGTGGTTGTCATAATGCTCGCCACCTGAAACGCCGATTGCTGTATCGCCATACCGACCGATTTGAAGTAACTGACAGTATTCCACGCGATCAGTCCGGTAGATACAACGAATGTCAGAATATACAGCCGCAGCTCCTCATTTTTCAGCACAGGACGGAACTGGCGCAGTATGAGCCAATAAAAGCAATTGAAATTGACACCGAAAAGCAGCATAAACACAGTGCATACATTTTGAATGTAAGGGCTGTAACCTGCAATACTGTCGTTCCTTATTCCGAAACCACCCGTGCCGGCTGTGCCCAAAGCAGTACATACCGCGTCAAACCAAGGCATATCTCCGAGCAACAGGAAAAGTACATTCAGCACTGTCAAAAGAATGTACATGAAGTACAAAATCGACGCCGTGCGTCTCATTCGCGGCACCAGCTTGCCCACATTCGGGCCGGGGCTCTCCGCTCTCAGCAAATGCAGTGTAAAGCCGCCTCCATCCCGACCGGACGGAACAAGAGCAAGCAAAAACACCAGCACGCCCATGCCGCCCAGCCAATGGCTGAAACTGCGCCAATACAGAACACCGCGCGACAGTTTTTCAACATCGTTAAGAATACTGGCACCGGTAGTAGAGAAGCCGGAAACCATTTCAAAAAATGCGTCAATGAAACTCGGTATTTCGCCCGATATCCAAAACGGCAGGCAGCCTATCAAGCTCATAACAACCCAGCTTATTCCGACGCAAAAAAGGCCCTCTTTCGCATAAAAGCCCTTTGGCGCACGCCTGCACAAAAGAGTCAGCACTCCGCTGACTGCCAAAGCGATAAATATACCGTAGCCAAACGCACGCGTGGTACGCATGGCACCGTCGCAAAGACTGATGATAAGCGACGGCAGCATAAAAATCGCCTCAAGTGCGAGTATTTGACTGATAATGCGGCCCATTGTTTTATAATTCATCTGTTAATTCGCACCGCCCTTTATCAGCCGAAAATATCGTTGAGCTGATAGATTACATTACTGCCGGTAGTAACAACTATAACCGTATCGCCGAGCCGATAGACCGAGTCACCGTTCGGTATTTCGGTTTTTCCGCCGCGCGTAATGCATACGATAAGCACGTTTTTACGCAGACGCAGATTTTTAAGAGGCTCGCCGCAATGCATTGTCGTCTCGTCAACACGGAACTCGATAGCCTCGGCGTGACGGTCGGCAATGAAGTGAAGCGAAACAGCCGAACCTGCCTGATTCCGCATTGCGCGAACATATTTAACGATATTATTACAGCACAGCTCGTCGGGACAAATAACACTGCCGACGGGCAGACTGTTAAGTATTTCGCTGTTTTTAAGGTGACTGAGCTTTGTAATTATCTGCGGCACGCCCTGACTGTGACCGTAGAGCGAAATTATCATATTCAGCTCGTCAAGACCGGTCATCGTTACAAGAGCGTCGCACTTTGACAACCCCTCGCTGGCAAGAAGCTGCTGACTGCTTGCATCGCCGTTGATGATATCAATATCGGGCAACTGCTCCGACAGGCGAACACAGTTTTGGTAATCCTTTTCAATAAGCTGTACCGAAAATCCGTCGCGGTTGAGCTGATCGGCAAGATAATAGCCGACTCGTCCGCCGCCGCAGATGAGCACGCGCTTTATTTTTCGCGTGACGATACCGAGACTGCTGAGCAGTGTGGTAAGGTTATTGACCGGTGCGGTAACGAAAATACGATCGCCCTCGCGCAGAACAAAATCACCGTCCGGTGCTATCGCTTCGCCGTTGCGGAGCACCACGCACACCAACACGCGGCATTTAACGATATCGCTCATTTCCTTCAGCGGTATGTTGCAAAGCTGGCTTTGTGCGTCGATCCTGAGTTCCACGATCTCAACGCGTCCTTTTGCAAAGGTATCCCGCTTCAAAAATCCGGGGTATTTAAGCAGGCGCTCGATCTCGACCGCTGCCTGACGTTCGGGATTTACCGTAAGTGACAGGGCGAAAACGTCGCGCATCTTGTATATTTGCTCGCTGTATTCGGGGTTTCGTATGCGAGCGATGGTATGTATATCAGGATTCAAGCCGTGCGCGACCATGCAGCACAGCAGATTGACCTCGTCCGCTCCTGTCGCCGCGATCAGCAGATCGGCCTCCATGACGCCCGCCTGCGTCAGAGCATACTGCGTAGCACAGTTGCCGCATACGGACATAACATCATACTGTTCTATAACCGACTCCAAAACGGCTTGGTCATTGTCTATGACAGTCAGGTCGTAGCCCTCCGCCGACAACTGCCCGGTCAGCGTAGCGCCGACCTTTCCGCTTCCCGCAATTATAATTTTCACAGATAATTCTCCCCATATTTAATAATGTCATACACACATAAGCATATCACATTATGAAAAAAAGTCAATTTATTATTAGATCAAAATTAAGTCGAAAAAAATCGTATTTTTGTAAAATCGGTCACATATTTTTAAATTTCTTTTGAAATGTCGAAAATGCCCGTTTATTTATACATCATGCCGGGCAAAATGTTCTGACGGTCGGAATGATCCGGCATCTTGAGATCACCCATCAGCGACGCCGGCGACACCGCCCGTTTTCCGAAACGATTTCGGATATTATCCACAGCGTCGTCGATGCTTTGCTGCTTTTCCGAGCGGCTGTAATCGGTAAACAGGTCGGTTTGAAAGGACTGCTCCTGCGGCACAAGATCTATCGTTTGGACGGTCAACGCACGAACATTCTTTTTCCAGTCGTAGCGAGTAAAAAGTCGGCGCGCACACAGCGCTATTTCGTACGGGCTTTGGCTTATCACCGGCATTCTGCACCGAAACTGATACATTTTCAGGTCGTTGTCTTTTACCGACAGTTGAACACCCGACGCCGCCAATCCGTGGACGCGAAGACGATGCCCGAGATCCTGAGAAAGCGCGAGCAGTACACGCCACACCTCATCCTCGTTCACAAGATCGGCCGTGCAGGTTATGCCGTGGCCGAGGCTTTTCATAGGTGAAACGTAATCCTTGTGCATAACGCGCGATTCATCCTCGCCGCGTGCGTAGCTTGACAGCATTTTGCCGTTCACACCGAGTATACGCTCCAATGTATCAACAGGTGTCAGCGCAAGCTCACCGATTGTAAATATGCCATACTCATGCAGTTTTCGGCAGGACGAACGTCCTACATAAAGCAAATCCGACACATCGAGCGGCCACACCTTTTTGCGAAAATTGTCGCGGTCTATGACGGTCACGGCGTCCGGTTTTTTCATATCCGAACCGAGCTTTGCAAACACCTTATTAAAAGAAACGCCGATGCTGACGGTAAGCCCCAACTCATCACGGACAGACCGCCGTATGCTCTCGGCGATCTCCGACGGCGAGCCGAAAACCGAGCTGCCCGTCACATCGAGCCAACACTCGTCCAGTCCGAACGGCTCAACAAGATCGGTGTACCGATAATATATACGCCGCACAAGCTCCGAAAATTTCGCGTAATATTCATAATGCGGCTCAACTATAATAAGCTCCGGACAAAGGCGGCGCGCCTGCCAATTGACCATGCCGGTGGCGACACCGGCGCGCCTCGCCGATTCCGATTTTGCAACAACGATGCCGTGGCGATCCTCGGTCGAGCCGCATACTGCGATCGCCTTGCCTCTGTAATCGGGATTCAGCACCGTCTCAACCGACGCAAAAAAGCAGTTGAGGTCGCTGTGCAATATTGCCCTCTCGCTCATTGTACATCACATTCCCTGACCGAAAACCACGAATTGGAGTCGGCCTCGAAATATATCTTTTTAGTCATGCCGCCGACCACCACCGTATACTGTATCGGAGCGACACAGCCGACGACGCGCGGACAGTAAGGCCGCACGCTGACAACTCTGTCAATATCATACGACACACCGTCGAAAACTATCCGTTTGGGCGAAAAGCCGCCGTCGGTGTAAAAAACGGCTTCTACCTCTAACTGTATTCTGCGGTACTGCATATCAGCTCAGATCCTTTATCAACTTGACCGCAACACCCTGAATGGCGCAGTCGGGCACAATTATATCTTCCATGCTTCGGTTTTCGGGGTGTAGGCGGACACGGCGGCGAACAGGGTCGGGATAATACCGTTTAAGCGTCGCCTCATCATCCATCAGGGCGACCACTATATCGCCCACATTTGCGGTATTCTGAACACGTACAAGCACCATGTCGCCGTCATTTATCCCCGCCTCGATCATAGAATCGCCGGATGCGCGCAAAATGTAAAATTCACCGCTGCCGAAAAGCGATACCGGCAAAGCGATATATTCTTCGATATTTTCCTCGGCGTACTTCGGCAAGCCGCAGGAGACCCGACCGAGAACCGGCACGCTGATAAACTCGTGCGGCATTTCCGACTCGACCACCAGCGAACGATGACCGTTGCCGTAATTCATCCTGCCGTCCTCTCTCATTTGTGCAATATAACGCTGAACGGTGGCGCAGGATATACCGACAGCGGCGGCGATCTCACGCATTGACGGCGAAATGCCGTTCTCACTGCGATACTCCGAAACAAACCGCTCTATTATTTTAAAATACTCCGTGTTCTTCGTTCTCATCCCGTGCCTCCGTAAGCATTGTGTAACATTTGTCTCATTTAGATTATATCACCTTCCCGCCCGCAAGTCAACCTCTTACAGTGCAATTTTTCTGCCTAATATTTTGCCATTCTGTTTATTATCCTTAATAAAAATCAAATTCGGCATATAATTCCACAAATATACCCGTTTGAGCATCGACGGTATGACAAAATACCGACCGCTTGCCGTCATATAATGTAAACAACACAATAATACAGGCGGTGGGAATGTTGAAAGAAAACGCAGTTAAAAGACTTATCGGGGAAAAGCAGATGACCGAGCTGCCGTTTGCGGTACTTTGTCAGCTTATTTCCGCAGTCGGAGGATTTTTGCTCTCGCGGGCAATGTTCTTTGACGGGTACGCGCCGCTCGGAATCGCGGCGGCTGCCGGTATGCCCGCAGAGCTGTCGGTAGCGGCGGCGATAGGCGCCTGCATGGGATATTTTATTCCCGTAACGGGCAGCGGAGCCATTCGGTACATAGGCGCTGTCGTGACTGTGACCATGCTAAAGTGGCTGATACCCGACAAATTCAAATTTGCTCGGACAAGCGGCTTCTGCGCTCTGCTCGGATGGGTGGGATCGCTGTCGGGACTGTTGTTTATAAGCAGCTTTGAGGACTTCGCAATGTGCGCGATAGAGGGCCTTCTGTGTGCGTCCGGTGCTTATTTCGTCAGCCAGGTAGCCGCAATGCGAAATGTGGTACGTTCACCGCACGGAATCGGTCAGCACGAGCTGGTCAACTCGGCGGTAGTAGCGGCGATGCTGCTAATGTCGCTGGCACAGGTGCAGATCGCGCATATCTCACTTGCACACATCGCGGCGGTATGGCTGGTGCTCGCCGCCGCCCGATTCGGCAGAGAATCGGCAGGCGCGATAGTCGGCGCGGCATTCGGCTTTGCAATGTCACTTGCAGGCGACAATATTATGTTTCTTGCCGGGGCGTACGCACTGGGAGGAGCCGCCGCCGGTCTGTTTGCACGGTTCGGCGCCGCCGGCTGCTGCACTGCTTTTCTAATAAGCAGCAGCGTTATATTTATCCAGTCGGGTCAAACCGCCGAATGTATGTACTGTCTGTACGAAATACTGATAGCATCGGCGCTGACCCTTGCAACGCCTAAAAAGGTTCAAATATTCCTCGCGGCATTTTTCTCTCCGTCGCCCGAAATGCCGCGGCTGGACGGGCTGAGAAAAACCGTCTCAATGCGGCTGAAAGGCGCGTCGGAGGCGCTGTTTAACATTGACAAAACGCTCGAAAAAGTATCGGAGCGGCTGGCAAAGATCAATACTCCCGAATACGACCAGATATTCAGGACGACAGAGAAAGAAGTCTGTGCAAAATGCGGACTTCGTATGCATTGCTGGGAAAAGGAACGCGACTCCACCATGTCGTCGCTTGCGATGATGATGAAGGAAATAACATCCGGCGAGGAACAGCAGGTGCCGCTGAGAGAATCCTGTACGCGCAAGGAGCAACTGAAAGAAAAGCTCGAAAAGGAATACGGCGACTACCTTGCAAAGCTGGCGGCTCAGCGCCGCATTGACGAGGTACGCTCGGTCGTATGCGATCAGTTTGAGGGAATGTCGGATATGCTTGCCGATATGGCGGTCGACTTTGAAAAGTCGCGCAAATACGATCTTCAGACCGCAAAGCTGATAAGCACACAATTAAAAGAAATGGGTATAATAGCAACCGACATTGTTTGCAGTATCGACAAATACAGCCGAATGACGGTCGAAATACGCACCGCCGTGATGAAACGCCTGATAAACCGCACGGAGCTGCTGAAAAATCTGTCCGACATATGCGGCCGCACCTTTGACCCTCCGACAGTGGTATCCAATAACTCCGGCAACCTGATAACCCTGTCGGAAAAGGCTGTGTACACGATTGATTACGGCATTGCTCAGCACTCGCGCAACGGAGCAAAAATGTGCGGCGATTCGGGCGATATTTTCACCGACGGCAAGGGCAGTGCGGTAATGATACTCTCCGACGGAATGGGTACGGGCGGCAGAGCTGCCGTTGACTCCGCGATGGCGTCGGGGCTTATGGCGCAGCTTATAAAGGCAGGCTTCGGCTACGACTGCTCGCTGAAAATGGTCAACTCAGCAATGCTTTTTAAATCGGTCGACGAATCACTTGCAACCATAGACGCGGCGAATATAGACCTCTTTACCGGCCGTATGGACATGTACAAGGCAGGAGCCGCACCGACAATCATTAAACAGCACGGATATACGGGAAAGGCTGAATGTGCTTCCCTGCCCGCGGGAATACTGCGCGAAGTGAAATTTGACTGTGCCGGTGTAAATCTTGCAAAGGGAGACATAGTAGTGATGATGTCGGACGGAGCATCAGTCGACGGCACCGAATGGATATCACGCGAAGTAGCTCATTTTGACGGTGACAGCGCCCAACAGCTCGCCGAAAAGCTGGTCGATATGGCTCACAGGCGCTCCGACAGCGAGCATGAGGATGACATCACCGTAATGGTCGCAATACTGGAAAGCGCGGTATAGCGGACTTGTAACCGCCATATAAATATGGTATAATTATAATATTGATTAAGCAGTTTTTTAAGGAGTTGATACCTGTGAAAGAGATAAAGGCAAAGGAAATTAAGCAGAATATGATAAAGGCGATCGCCGATGAATGGATGCTGGTAGCAGCAGGCGATGAAAACGGATACAACATGATGACCGCAAGCTGGGGCGGAACCGGCGAAATGTGGGGCAAGGACGTTGCCGTTACGGTCATTCGCCCACAGCGATACACATACCAATTTATCGAAAAAAGCGATATGTTTACCCTCAGCTTTTACGGCGACAGAAAGGACATTCACGCCGTATGCGGCAAAAAATCAGGCAGAGATGTCGACAAAGCCGCCGAGACCGGACTTACACCGGTATTTGAAAACGGCACCGTCTACTTCAAAGAGGCTCGCCTGGTGCTTATTTGCCGCAAACTGTACGCGAGCGATATAAAAGAAGAAAACTTCATTGACAAGGGCTGTCTGAAATGGTACGACGGCGACTTCCACAAAATGTACGTCGGCGAAATCGTAAAAGTGCTCACAAACGAATAAAAATAAAAAAGGGCTGTAAAAACAACCCTTTTGGAAATTTAAAATTTTAAAATTTTAAAGTGAAATTTGTACATCGCCAA
>USQH01000010.1 GCA_900556765.1 uncultured Oscillospiraceae bacterium | reverse complement strand
AACAATATAGCTCTCCCGTCCGAAAGGGACGGGAGAGCTCCGCGGTACCACCCAATTTGCCGCACAAAATGACGCGCGGCCTCTTTAAACTATCCGATAACGTGGATAAAGCGCCGTTGTTAGCGGTGGCTCGAAAGCAGGCACAGCGCACGGAGAAAATTCACGAGGGCGGCTTTCAGCCCGCAAAACGCGAGCCGCCCCTCTCTGGCGGAAACCGCAGCGCTTTATACTTTGTCACAGCCGTAATACATTATAAATCAAATACAGAACAATTATATAATTCCGCCGCCGATTTGTCAAGTGCCTTGACCGCTGCTCGAAATGCCGCTGTCCGACGCTTAAACATATGTGTTACATTTTGGCAAGCGAATCGCATATTGCTTTGAACACAGGTGCGCAGGTGGATGCTCCCGACACGCCGTTTTCGCCGAAAACGGTGATAACATACTGCGGATCTTTCGCCGGGTAAAATCCTGAAAACCAGCACTGATCGACCTTTTCACCGCCGACGGTATAGCCTGCGCGCGCAGTAGCGGTTTTGCCGCCCGCGCCTCCCGTCTCCGGCATAGCCGCCGCGCCGGTACCGTCCGATATGACCGCCTGCATCATTCGGCTGACCTGAGACGCGGCGTACTCCGATATGACCCGCTGAGGAGCCTGATGCTTCAGTTCTGTAACACTGCCGTCGGTAAGCATTACGCCGCTGACGACGCGTGGGGTAACAGCATAGCCGCCGTTTGCCGTCATCGCCGTCATGACCGCGACATCAACAGGTGTCAGCAGCAGTTTCCCCTGACCGAATGCGAAATTGGTGAGAGCCACCGGCTGATCCTTGACCGTCTGCTCGTCAGGAAGCGTTCCGGCGGCGCTGACCAACCCGTCGGCAAGACTGCGCTCACTGCCGAGAGAGAGAGAACGGCAGAGCTTAAACAGTTTGTCGGCACCGCAAAGCCGCGCGAGGGTGATAAAATACGGATTGCAGGAACCGCAAAGCGCATCGGTCATATTTATTGACCCGTGACCGTCCAGATCGTGACAATTAAAGACATTTGTTCCGATTTTTATATTACCGGTGCAGGTATATCTGTGAGACGGAGACACTCCGCCGTCGATAGCCGCCGCGGCAACCAGTATTTTAAACACCGAACCGACATCATACGGTGACAGCGCACGGTTAACAAGCGGTGATGTGCTGCTTTCAAGTGCGGCAGCAATATTCAGCGGTGAATAATCGGGAACACTGCAAATAGCGCGTATGTCGCCGTCGTCGGCATCCATAACGATCACCGTTCCCGTGCCGAGACTCTGTGCCGCCTGCTCAGCGGCACGCTGAACAGTGCTGTCAACCGTCAGTATTACGCCCGTTTTAATATCGGTACTGCCCGATACAACAGGCTCAACACCCGACAGCGGACGTCCTGTTGCGTCAACTGTATAGGTTACGGTAACCGCATCCTCACAGGTTAAAAAATCGTCGTAAGCGCTCTCGATCCCCGTTACGCCGTGGCCGGACGCGTCGGTGTAGCCGATCAGATGCGACGCCGTCTGTACGGCGGAATATCGCACCGACGTGGTGAACAGCACGCTTTCCTCCGCATCAAAATCAGCCGTGACCTCGATTGCCGCCGGTTTTCCGGCACGCAGCAGTTCCAGCGCCGGTTTTGCACCGCTGCCGAGCCTTTTAGTTATCTCATTTACAGCCGACACATTCGGAGAAACGGCGGCGGTATACCGGCTCTGCGTTCCGACCAGCTTTCGCAGGTTGCAGTCGTAAATATTTCCGCGCGGCTTGTCTATCGTCAGCACATATGTCATTTGTTCCGATGCCGCGGTACAGTCAGCCGAGTCGATAATGTAATATACCCGTCCCGCGGCAATGCAAAATATCAGCGTCACGGCGGTAAACAGCGAAATAGCACGCACTTTCATAATGTACCTCCCATTTGATATATTTTTTACCGTTCATAACGCAAATATTATCAAATCTGCTTATTGCTTATTGCTGTACACTGATACTGTTGCAAAGTTCTGACAAAAAGCCGATACGGCACTTGCCATTATTACATATAATGTGGTATCATGTTCAAAGCGAATAACCGCACAATTTGTCGCACGATACTTTACTTTTGCGGAGCGCAAAGCTTTTGTCCCTCAAAATAAGTTCAGTGCGATAAATGCAATGTGCTTTTGATTAAATTTAAAAGCTTTATTCAGCTTATTTTTTATTTAAAAGGGTGTTTTTAATGTCACGCGTGACGCAAAAGCGCAGACAGCTCGATATGACGAACGGTCCGCTGCTAAGCAAAATAATTATGTTCGTGCTTCCGCTGATGGCGACCAATTTGCTTCAGGTACTGTACAACGCCGCCGACATGGTTGTTGTTTCTCTTTCGACAGAACCGGATTCGGTCGGCGCCATCGGCACCACTTCGGCATTCATCAACCTCGTAATAAACATTTTTATCGGCTTTTCAACCGGTGCCAACGTGGTAGCGGCAAATTACATCGGCTCCGAGGACGACGACGGCGTTTCCAAAACGGTGCACACGTCTGTTTTAATGAGCCTGATATTCGGAGTTATCAGCGGCGCCGTCGGCATTGCGGTTTCGCGTTCCGTACTTGCTTCTATGGGCAACACGGGCAAACTGCTTGACCTTGCAAGCCTATATACCGTAATTTACTTTATCGGCGTGCCTTTCATATCCTGCACAAACTACTGTATTTCCATACTGCGCGCAAAGGGCGACACGCAAACGCCGCTGGTAATCATGGCATCGGCGGGAATTTTAAACGTCGTGCTGAACTTGTTTTTCGTGCTGGTGTGCGGAATGTCGGTTGACGGAGTTGCAACGGCAACGGTGATATCAAACGTAGCGTCGGCTATCGCTCTGCTTGCGGTGCTTTCGCGCGAGAACGGCGCGTGCAAACTTACTCTCAAAAAGCTGCGGATCGACCGCGACGCACTGCTTCGTATAATCAAGATCGGTCTGCCTGCCGGAATACAGGGTGCGATCTTTTCCGTATCAAACATGATAATCCAGTCGTCTATTATTTCGGTAAATAACGCGATGTGCCCCTCCGGCAGCAGCTATCAGCCGGTCGTCAAAGGTAACAGCGCGGCGGCTAATTTGGAGGGCTTCTCATATACCGCCACAAACTCGGTGCACTTGGCGGCAGTCTCCTTCGCCGGGCAAAACACAGGCGCCGGCAAATACGACCGCGTGAGAAAGGTAATGCGCTGCTGCTACTTTGTTACGTTCTGCATCGCCGTTATAATGGGCGGCATGACACTGCTGCTGCGCGTACCGCTGCTGTCGCTGTACGGTGTGCATCCCGGCACGAGCGGCAGTCTTGAGCGGCTCGCTTACGATACCGCGGTGTGCCGAATGCTTTATATGCTTACGCCGTATTTCCTTTTGGCGTTTATGGAGATCGGCTCCGGCATACTTCGCGGAATGGGCTACTCAACCACCTCCATGCTGGTATCGCTCATGGGCTCCTGCGTTTTACGCATTATTTGGATATATACGGTATTCAGCGCCGTCGGCACTCTCGGCTCAGTTTATATTTCCTATCCCATCTCATGGGCATTGACCGCGCTTACGCACTTCGTTTGCTGTATGCTCGTGCTTCGGCACATTTCGCGATCACAAACCGAATACATCCCGAAAGCATAAACCGGCATAACGCCGCATTTGACGAACGTCACAGCATTTGACGACACAGCAGTTTAAGTAGTTTTATTTAATGAAAGCGGTCTAATTATCAAACAATTTACATAAAATACGGCGAATGATGTCAATCGTTCGCCGTATTCTTTTATTGCCGTCGAAAGCTGTAGAAAAAGTCCGATAAAAACAGTCGATAAATAGGCAAAATATAGGCTCATTTTATTGACACACAGTAAATAAATAATGTATAATAACATGATACATTATAGGGAAATAATATTATTATTAATTTACAGTTTTTATTTTACGGGGGCATCTAATTATGGAAAACATCAATCAGATTTATGATCTGTGGTGCAAACGGGTAACCGATCCTGCTATTGCCGCAGAGCTTAACGCAATAATAGGCGACGACGACGCGATCCTTGACCGTTTTTACCGCAATTTGGAATTCGGTACGGCGGGTCTGCGCGGAGTTATCGGCGCCGGCACAAACCGCATGAATATCTACACCGTCGCCAGAGCGACGCAGGGCTTTTCCGAATACATTCGCGGCATAAGCGAGTATCCCTCGGTCGCTATCGCGTACGACAGCCGCATAAACTCCGACCTTTTCTCCAAAACCGCCGCGAGCGTGTTTGCCGCAAACGGCATAAAGGTTTGGCTTTATCCCGTTCTCGCTCCGACGCCGATGCTTTCCTTTGCGGTGCGCGAACTGCACTGCGACGCCGGCGTGGTCGTCACGGCGAGTCACAACCCGTCCAAATACAACGGATACAAAGCGTACGGATCCGACGGCTGCCAGCTTAACACAGAGGCAAGCAAAAAGGTGCTTTCTCTTGTCGAACAGGTGGATATCTTTGACGGCGTAAAAAGCCTTGATTTCGACGCAGCCGTTGCTGACGGTATCATCGAATACATAGGCAACGATGTATTTGAAAAATACTATGAAAATGTGATGAAACAGTCGCTTGACCCTTCGCTGTTGGCACAGTCGGAGTTGAAAGTGATATACACCCCGCTTAACGGAGCCGGTAATATACCGGTACGCACCGTTCTCGGCCGCATGGGGATAAAGGACATTACCGTCGTACCCGAGCAAGAGCTGCCCGACGGCAACTTCCCCACCGCTCCGTACCCCAATCCCGAAATACGCGAGGCTTTTGCCTGCGCTCTCAAACTCGCCGAAAGCGTCAAGCCCGATCTGCTTCTCGCAACCGACCCTGACTCCGATCGAGTAGGCATCGCCGTCAAAAACGGCGACGACTACACCCTCATGAGCGGCAACGAAGTCGGCGCGGTGATGATGTACTATCTGCTCAGCCGCCGCACCGAAATGGGCACCATGCCGAAAGATCCGATCGTTGTCAAAACGATCGTCACAACCCGTCTTTGCGACCGCATCGCCGCTAACTACGGATGCAAGGTGATCGACATTCTGACCGGTTTCAAATACATCGGTGAACAGATCGGTCTGCTCGAAGCAAAGGGCGAGGAAAACCGCTACATTATGGGCTTTGAGGAAAGTTACGGCTATCTCGTGGGCACCTACGTACGCGACAAGGACGCCGTCGTCGGCTCGATGATGATATGCGAAATGGCGGCGTATTACAAAAAGCAGGGTAAAACACTGCTCGACGTACTTGACATGCTGTACGAAAAGTACGGCGTTTTCAGGCACAAACAGCTCAGCTTCACATTCGAGGGAGCGGAGGGGATGAAAATCATGGCGGACACCATGCAGTCGCTCCGCACGACTCCGCCCGCAGCGATCGCCGGTGCAAGAGTTCGCCGCATCGCAGACTACGGTTCATCGATCACGGTCGACTGTGAAAACGGCTCGACCGGCGTTATCAACCTTCCGAAATCGGACGTTCTCGCATATTCGCTTGAAAACGGAGCCGAGGTCATCGTTCGCCCGTCCGGCACGGAGCCGAAGATCAAGGTTTATCTTACCTCCACCGCCGCGACCGTAACCGCTGCCGACTCTTACATGAAGCAGCTTGAAAGCGAGGCAAAGCCTCTGCTCGGAATAACCGACTGACACGGCATATGATCCTAACCGATTTTTAATCGCAAAGGCTCATATACTCCACGGAGAATTGAAAATGAAACGATTATTTACCATTTTTGCCGCTGTGGCCATTTTTATTTGCTCGCTTGGTTCATGCTCCGATAAAAATACCGGTGCAAATTCGGGCAGCAGCTCTGTCCCCGGCGATGTCAATTTCAGCGACAGCGATTTGCCCCAGCCTCAGATCGAGGAGGTTGAGGTCAAGGCGACCCACACCGCCGAAAGCTCCATCGTTTTTGATGTGACTACCAGCGCGGTATTCAATGCTCTTGCCGCCGAACGCACTCCGTCAAATGCCATTTTGCATCTTGACAAAGAGCTGAACATTGTAGCTGACGACGGGCTGTGCGTTCCGTTTGACGCCGCTCTCGCCATGTGTGACGATATTATACCCGTGTTTTACGTCAGCAATGAGAATGTCGCAAAGCTGCTTTCGGAAAAGCTGAATGAGCGAAAGGTCACCGACTGCATAGTTATGTCAAAAGACTCTGCGCTTGTCAAGCTGGTACGCACCGCCTGTCCCGAAATCGGCGGCGCGATAGACGCACGCAAGCAATCGTTCAAAAGCAAGGACGATCTTGTTCCGCTGCGTAACGAATGTAACTCCAATAACGCAAAAATACTGTTGCTTGACAGTGATGTAACCGTCGAAGATGTACAATATGCTCAGAGGCTGCTGATGACCGTTTGGATCGACACGGCAAGCACCGAAACGGTCGCGCAGTGCGACGCGTTTACGAGCGGTGCAGACGGCGTGGTAACGACCGGCTACGACACCGTATTTACTGCAATAGACGCGTTTGAAAAAGACACGCTGTTCCGAAAGGTAAATATAATAGGTCACCGCGGTCAGCCCGTTACCAATGTGGACAACACCCTCTCCGGAGCAAAAGCAGCGTATGAATCGGGCGCCGACGCTGTTGAATGTGACATCTATATGACAAAGGATTATCAGCTCGCCATAATGCATGACAGCGAGACTTCCTACTATACATACGGAAAGGGTAACGTGGAAAACCTGCGTCTGGAGGAAGTACAATTCTTTCTCATGAAAAAGGACAAGAGCGAGCACATTCCGTCAATGAATGATTACTTTGACGAATTTTACATGAAAGACATGGTTCATGTCATAGAAATAAAGTCGTCAAACCCTGACGCCGTCTACGTTCTACGCGATCTCATCGCAAAATGCGGCGTTTCGCATCAGGTCAACATTATCTCGTTCAACCTCGAACAGTTAAAACTGGCACGAAAGGTTATGCCCGAAATCTCCTGCGGATATCTCGGCACTATAAACGGCAACTTTAAGACCATTGCGGCGACACTTAATACTTACGGACTGTCATATCATCCGAACACCGCCGCGATGACCCCCGGCAACGCATATGAGCTCAACAACCGCGGCATCAGCGTAAACACTTGGACATATTCATCGGAGGAAGCTCTTTTTACAGAGCTTGCAAACGGGTATTCATCGGTCACAACCGACGGCGCTTGCTGGGCATCCTCGATCGTAAACTCCATTGAGCCGAACAAAAAGTATTCGCTGAAGGTCGGCGAGGCAGCAAAGTTTGAGGCAACAGCGGTAATGCAAAAAGGCACTGCCAAAGTCGAATGCGAACCGATCGTCCTCGGCGGTGATAAGATCACCTTTGCCGCTTCCGGTGACGGTTATACTCCCATATCCGCCGGCAAAGCCGTCATAATGCTGAAATACACGCAAAAGCTGCCCAACGACAAAGTAACATACAAATATTCAAAGTCATTCGAGATATCGGTAGCTAAATGACGCGAAAACACAACAATTATAAGGTGATAGATCCCGCCTAATCAAAACATCAGGCGGGATCGTTTGATTTTTGCATAACAATTACATCTGCCGATTACTTTCATGAAACAGCATAGCAAAAAATCGGCGCTGCCCCGTACAAAACAAGGCAGCGCCGATTATTTAAACAATATGGATACTTATAATAATTACATGAATAGCATAGCTATAAGCACTGCGAAAATGACTAAGTTTATACACAGAAGAAGCGGAACACCGACTGTAAAGCTGCCTTTCCTCGTCTTGTGACGAAAAGCCCACATTCCGATAGCCGTTCCCAATGCTCCGCCGATTATCGACAGTGAAAGCAGCACGTTTTCGGGTATCCTTGTCTTTCGCTTGTGATGGCCGTGCTTGTGACTTCCGTGTCTGTGTAATGCGGAGTTGCGTATTGCCAGTTTTTTATCTACAAACATTAAAATAAACGTTAAAACATTTATCACCAAAAAGTAGCCGGTATAAATTAAAAATGCTTTTGTATTCCTTGTTGAAAGGCCTAATAAACTTTTAAAAAAATGTATCATCGCTATATGACATCCTCATCAAAATAAAAACGGCATCCGCATGAAGTACAAATTAAGCAGCGGCGGTCGTGCAGTTTCTTAACAGGTACAAGGCACATCGACAGGCTCGTTTTCGTACATATCACGGCGCAATCGGTCACACTGCCGCAATGAGGACATTCCGCACTGACGGTATCCTGCATTTTCACCGTGGAACGTATCGTAAAAGGCCTTCGCATACCCTTACCACTCATTTCATTATCATGCCGAATATTAAAATTTCGACAAACAATCTTACAATTCGCATTATTAATTAATTTAATACAAACAGCGCAATTTGTCAACCAAAACGCATTGATAAACATACCTTTTTTTATCCAATTTTCATAACATATTGAACAAAAAACAAAAATATATTATAATGATATAAATATATATAACATACGTAGGTTGAGGGAGGTGCTCCGGCGTATGAAACGGCTGGCAGTCGTTTTGACAGTGCTGACACTGCTCATATTCTCAGTGTGCTGTGACGCAGACCGTAAGGATGTCTCATCCGCGTTGAATACCTCCGTTCCGTCATCAACCGCTACCAATCTGCCTGGAAAAGAAATGCGCGGCGTATGGATCAGTTACAGTGAACTGCAATCGGCTTTCGACGGCGATTTTCGCGCAAACATGGACAAAATGCTTGACAATATCGCCGCTCTCGGATTAAACGCCGTGTTTTTTCACGTTCGTCCGTTTTGCGATGCCTTTTACCGATCCGATATATTTCCATGGTCGAAACACATAACCGGCACCGAAGGCAAAGCACCGTCGTTGGATCCTCTGGAATATGCGGTAAATGCGGCACATGAGCGCGGTATTGATCTGCACGCATGGATAAACCCGTACCGCGTTTCCTACTCGATCAATGACGCCGACCGACTTTCCGACGGCAGTCCGGTAAAAAAGCACATGGCGGCACATCCGAACAGCGGATTTGCCGTACCGTACGGAAACGGTCTGTATTTGAATCCGGCAAGCGAGGACGCAACACAGCTTATCGTCGACGGAGTAAAAGAAATAATTCAGAATTACGATGTAGACGGTATTCACTTTGACGACTATTTCTACCCCACCACCGACGCATCATTTGACAGAGCGGATTATACCGCATACTGCGCTGCAAAAAGCGAGCCGATGTCGCTTGACGACTGGCGGCGAGATAATGTTAACCGTATGCTGAGTCGTGTACACGCGGCGGTGAAAGAGCATGATGAAAAAATGCCTTTCGGCGTCAGTCCTGCCGGCAATATGCAGCTTAATTACGACGAGTTGTACGCCGACACCGAAGCGTGGGTTGAAAGCGGTTGCGTGGATTATCTCATTCCGCAGCTTTACTTTGGCTATACCTTCCCTAATGAAAAGTACAAATTTGAAAACCTGATATACGACTGGAGCAAATACCGCAAAAAGGTAAATGTCATTGCCGGTCTCGCCGCCTATAAAATAGGCAACGCTGAGGGCGAGGAAAAAGCCGAATGGGAAAGCGGCTGTGTACTGGAAAAGCAAATTAAGTACGCGCGCGGATATAAATTCGGCGGCTTTGTATTTTTCAGCTACTCCTCCCTGTTTTCGGAGGACGAAACCAACACAAACGAAAGAAGCAGGATCTCTAATTTGATCGGAGAATAACAACTATGGCTAAACACAACAAAAAATCAAAATTTTCAGTTTGGTTTTCATCGCTTGCAAAATGGAAAAAGCTGACGCTGTCGTTAGTATCGGGACTGCTATGTGCCGCGATAATACTGACATCGGTGCTGGCAGTATTCGGAAAACTGGGCGACACCATCGACATCATCAGCGGTAAATATGTGCCCAAAAAGACAACCGATCCATACGGTGAATCGAAAACCGTATCTACAATTAAAGATTTGACATCGGTGAAGGCCGATCCGGTCTCGGCTACGCTGATTGCCGCATACCTAAAAAACGGCACTGATTATGACGCAACCGGCGACAAATGGAAGAACGAGATTGACACAGCGATTGCTGCCGCCGCAAATTATGGATTCAACTGTCTGATCGTACCTCTGAACGCCGGCGGAAAGGTCATTTTCGGCAACAAAGGCGACGATGTACTCAGCTACATAACGGCGTCGGCTCAGAAACATTCGCTTGCCGTATACGGCGAATACAGCCTGCTCGCAAAAAGCGGCGGCAGACGCCTCATTTCCAGCGACGACGACATCGCCGCCGCAGAAAGCGATATTGAAAATATTGCCGCAAACTACACTGTCAGCGGCATACTGCTCGGTGACTACTACACCACCGGCGGCGCCGATGACTACGCCGCATACATCGCCGGCGGCAGCGGCATGGGACTGGACGCATATCTGCGCGACCGGCTCGCCTGCGCCGTTGAACAGATCGGGAACATAGTCAGGCAAACCAACGGCGGCATCACATTCGGCATAACCGCCGACGCAATATGGGCGACAGCCGACAGTGCGGACGGCGGCATCGACTGCCGCGGAGAACTGTTTGAAGCGCTGACCGACGGGCGCGCCGACACCGTCAAATGGCTTAACAAACGCTACGCAGATTGTGTGTTTATAAACGTACCATACTCCACGCGCGACAGCTCCGCACCCTTTGCGACCGTTGCCGAATGGTGGACCACCCTGCTTGGAAGCAAGACACAGCTCAACTTTACGCTTGCCGCGTACAATATCGGCTCCGGCGGCGTATGGGATCTGCCGACCCAGCTTGCCGATCAGCTTGACTCCATACCTGTGCTGACAACAAACGGCTACTCATTTGACAGCCTCACATCGCTTATGAAGGACAAAACAGGCAATACCGACAACCTGCTTAAATACTTAAGCTCACACGAGGCGCTGGGAGTTAAGGAGCTGACCTTTACATCGGTCTATTCCAATAAATTCTCCACATACAGCAAATATCTGTCTTTCACCGGCGCTTCCGACCCCGACTATGCTCTGACAATGAACGGCAACAAGGTGGAGCGGACCGCAAAAGGATACTTTTCATTCAACGTCACCCTGACAGAGGGCGAAAACACATTCACCTTTGAGCACAAGGGATCAAAGCGCACATTTACCGTAACCTACAACTCGGTAATAATCAAACGGGTCGCGCCCAATGCCGATCAGACCCTCAGCGGAAATTCCGTGATTTCGGTATCGGTGACCGCGCGCAGCGGATCGTCCGTTACAGCGACCTTAAACGGTCATACTATCAAGCTCAATCAAATCGGGTCGGAAAACAACGATTCGGCTATCAAGCAGGAGTTCTTTGATTACTCCGGCGTGTTCACGCTGCCAAGCGCCGCCGCTTCGGCGCAAAAGCTCGGTGCTATCGAGTTTTCCGCAAAATGCGGCGCACTGAGCGAAAACAAGTCTGGCGGCAGTATCACAGTGCGAGCCAAGGGCGACATTAAACTCAGCGGCTCCGGCAGCTATCAAAGCGGCTACGGAATACAGGTCGGTGTCGGCACACGTTACGTCGCCGAAGTCACTTCGCAGCAGGCGGAGACACTTGACGGAAACCTGATTGACGAACGCTCACGCCCGACCAACGCCTATCTGCCGGCGGGAACGGTCGACTATTGCGGCGAAAACGACATCGTATTCTACAACGCATCATCCGGCAGCAACGCCTCCTTCCGCAAACTCGACTACGGCAAGCGTGTCTACTCCGACGCCGTATCGGTGTTTAAGGCGACCCTGCCGGAGACCAACTCCATAACACTCGCCTCCACGCAAATCGTCGGCAGGCACACGGTTATGACGTTTGACACTCAGTGGAAAGCGCCGTTTAACGTAACCCTCGGCCAGCAAAGCTACGAGGATCCGTACAAGGCGAACGCTATGCCCGACTACACCATTACAGACACGACCTACGACCATATTGATATTGAGTTCTGCTACACCGTATCGGCGCAGGGTAAGGTCGTTTTGAACGACAATCCCGTATTTGAGCGCGGCGAATGGATAAAGAACGGCGGCAACTACGTTTTACGCCTGCATCTTAAAAAGACGGGAGTTTTCTACGGCTGGACAGCGCAGTACAACGAGCGCAATCAGCTTGAATTTTACTTCCTCAATCCCGCGAAAATATCAAAAAGCTCCAATATGTACGGCTATCGTCTGGACGGCGTGGTTATAATGGTCGATCCCGGTCACGGCGGCCCGACGAGCCCTGGCGCTGTCGGCTCAAACAACACCAATACCGAGGCTGTGCTAACCCTCTTCCTCTCCAAAAAAATACAGCGTGAACTGGAGAATCTCGGCGCGACCGTGCTCATGACACGCACGACCAACGTAACGATGGAATTGGACGAACGCAATTATGTTGCCAACGAAGCGAAGCCGGATATTTTCATTTCAATACACCGAAACGCTTCCTCCGCGACTTCTGCGAACGGTTACTCGAACTTTTATTTCCACCCATTCTCCAAAAAATTTGCTCAGGCAGTACACGACCGCACCGCTCCCGCCTTCACATCCGACCGACATTGCAACTACTATCCGTTCTATGTCACGAGGATAAGCTGCTGCCCGTCGATACTGACCGAAAACGGATTTATGACCAACGCTTACGATTTTGCCCAGATCCAGACCGATTCGTTCAACGAAACCAACGCCTACTTAACCGTTCAGGGCATCGTTGACTACTTTGAATCAATACAGTAAGGACGAAAAAGCCGAAAAACAAGTAAAAAACATCCCGATGAAGATAAGTGATTCTTCATCGGGATGTTTTTTCAGTCCATTAAAAATCCGAGCGGAGCGCGTCCGTTGTCATTCGGCGGAATCGGACAATCACCGAGCGGTCGAAGCATAGCCTGACATCGGCGCTCACCGATAAGTGCATTGCTCGGCAAGATTATTCGATAATGCTCGGCAGGAAACGTGCTTTTGACCGCCGAAAGCATATGATTAAGCTCGCCGAAATGTTCGGTAACGCGCACTGTATCACCGTCAGGTTCACACACCGCCGCGCCGCCGTCAAAAGCGATTATTTGCGCGTCGCAAAATTCAAGCGCAAATTCTATATATCGGTCGCTCCAAGCAACAAAAAGCTCGGAAAAATTGTTGTTTCGGCAGTGCAGTTCTTTGTATTCCGCCGCCGAAAGCCGTCGCGTTTCTGTCGGGATATTAAAAACGCTATCAGCAGGAATATCGGCGACCTTTGCATTGCAAAACAAAGAAAATCCGCGCTTTTCGTAGTAATGCGAAAGTCTGTCATCGGCAGGCGACAGCAACGCAAAATCATATCCTCCGGCGCGTAAAAACTTACAGGCGTATTCGATAAGCTCGGTCATTATCCCCTCGCCGCGCCGTTTTTCATCGGTTGCAAGCGCATACATATATGCCGTCCTGCGGTGCGCACCGCCGACATACAGCTCGCAGTCGAACAGGTACATAGAAGCAACAATGTCATCTTTGTCACAGGCGCAAAGCGCGCACGCAAGCGGAGCCGCTTCCAAAAAGTGCTGAATCGTTTCGTCCGAATCTCCGAATGCCGTTTTCCACAGCTTTTTGAGCGCCGAAAAATCCTTGTTTTCCGTTAACCGTACCGTCATTTCACATCACCGTATACAGCCGAAATCTCGTTCAGCATTTTTACCATATCACCGCGCAGCTTTTCGGGTAACAAAACCGTGACGCGAGCGCCGAACTGGAAAAGCCACGACATAAAGGTGGGGCTTATCGCCGCCTTGAATCGCACGATACTGCGTTCTTCGCCGTCGGCGGACAGCGACATATCCGAGCCGAATCTGTCGACGAAAACTCCGATGAGGCTGTCCTCAATTGACACTGTAACCCACTGCTCCTCGCCGCCGAACATCGAAAACTGTATCTTTGCGTGCTCAACCGGATCGAAGTGTTTGTATTCGTTTCTCATCAAGCGCGGCAGCTCGGTCACCTCAACCGAATCCATTTTATCAACGCGAAAATTGACCGTTTTGCCGCGTTTCTCATAATATGCGGCAAGGTAGTAATGCTCGTCGTCCCAAATCAATGCGTATGGGCTGACCGAATAAATATCGCCGCCTGAACGATAATGCTTTTCGCCGCCGAGAACATAGTCAATGTAGCGGAATGTAATCTGCTTATCCTTGGCTATCGCCGTATAAACGGCGTCAATATTGTAGTAAATACGCTCGTTTGTTGCCTTTTGCACACCGAGCATATGCAGTTGACGGTCGATGCTCTCCGCCTGAAACGGGCTGACAAGACCTTTTAGCTTGCCGATAAGCTCACACGACTTTTTATAGGTAATAAAGCGTGACGCCTGAACTGCATCGATGAGCAGTTTTACCTCGCTCAGCTCAAAGTCACGGACACCGAGAAAATAACCGCCGTGCGGTGATTTTGCAACGTCAAAGCCCGCCTCGATCAGGCAGTTGATATCACGGTAAATCGACTTTCGTTCAGCCGAAATCCCCATATCAGACAGACGACGAAGAACATCCTCTGTTTTCATCGGATGCTCTTCGTCGGTCTCGTTAGTCAATATTTGCAGCAGGTACAGCAGTTTCAGTTTTTGCTGAGCGTTCCCCGCCATTATTTTGTACCGAAAATGCGGTCGCCGGCGTCGCCGAGACCGGGTACGATGTAGCCGTGATCATTCAGACGCTCATCCAATGCACCGACGTAAATCTGCACGTCGGGATGAGCTTCGGTCAGAGCCTTTACGCCCTCGGGAGCAGCGATCATGCACATAAACTTAATGTGCTTGGGTCCGCGCTTTTTGATCTGGCTGATAGCGTCGATAGCCGAACCGCCGGTAGCGAGCATCGGGTCTGTGACAACGATGGTTCTCTGCTCGATCGGATTCGGAAGCTTGCAGAAATATTCATGAGGCTCGTGAGTCTCCTCGTCACGGTAGAGACCAATGTGGCCGATCTTCGCGGACGGAACGAGGGAAAGGACACCGTTTACCATTCCAAGACCTGCGCGCAGGATCGGAACGATGGCTAATTTCTTCCCCGCGAGCATCGGGGTCATACATGTCTCGATCGGAGTCTCGACCTCAACGTCCTCCAGCGGGAGATCGCGGAGCGCCTCATATCCCATCAGAGTTGCGATCTCCTCAACAAGAGTACGGAACTCATTTGTACCAGTGGTCTTCTTTCTTAACATGGAGATCTTGTGCTGAACCAGCGGGTGGTCAATATACGTTACATTTTCCATTAATAGATACCAGCCTTTCTGTGGTCCGCCAAAGCCTATAGACCGATTGGCGGATCATGTTTTTTCCTTCCCTTTATCATACCAAAATGCAGGATAGAAATCAACCGGATCGTTTATCGGATTGCGTCTATTGTTATTTTGTTTCCGGTGAATATTTTACAAGGGCATAATCACCCGCCGCATGGCTCACCGGAACGATCAGGTAGATATCTCCGTCCTTTTCGTAGGAAAACGCCTGCGGGAATGTCCCGTCCTTTACGGAAGTAAAATCACATTCTGCAAACACAGTCTGCCAGAGGTCCTTTCCGCTGGACTTGATGGAATCCTTTACTTCAGCTGCTATATCTGCCGGTTCTACCACCACAATGTCATCAGAAGAAAGGTATTCCGCGATGGAATCCGCATCTGCATACGCAGTCAGACCGATCGGTGATCCTGTATTTAAGTTCACAGAGACGGCATAGCGCACATTTGACGGATGGGCTGTTTCTGCAACGTTTACCATTCCGTGGAATGTAAATACCGCCTTGTTTTTATCGAGGGATACCAGATCACAGTTGATGGAAACCTCATCCTTTTCGGTGTCCAGTTCCCAGGCAGTGATGATCGAGGTTGCCTCTTTCTTTAAAAGCTCATTGACGGCCTGGGTCATGGATGCATCACGGAGATTGGAGAGGATCGGGTATTCGATGGAGACCTTTCCGGTCTTTTCGGTCGCGATCTTCGATTTCACGCTTAACGCGTCGGAGGCGTTGGAATCCTTTTGCGTCTCGACCTCAGAAGATCCGGCTTTTGAAGCATCAGTTTTTGAGGAGTCACTTTTTGAATTGTCTGCTGCCGGATCAGCCTTTGTTTCATTGGAAGTAGTTTCCGCCATGGTCTCCGCAGCGGACGTATGAATTCCAGAGATGTCCACAGCCTCGTGTTTTTTGCATGCGGTGATGGATAATGCGGCAAGCATTGTCAAAGCGGCAAATTTATAAAGATTTTTTCTCATAAGAAGATCAGCTCCTTTTATCGTATTTTAATGCGGCACCGGAATAGGCGAATGGAAGAAAGCCTGTCCGGTACCAGATTTATCTTTCTAAGACAGTTATATTATATCATGAAGACCTGCCTCTTGTACATGAACGCCACATTACGATTTTGTTAAATAAATGAAAGCATTTCATAAGAAAACGCTGGGATCGTTGATAAGTAATTTTAAATACTCAATCTGCAGGAAGTATGTTATCATAAAATTAAAACCCGTCGCCGGTACAAATTCCGGTGATCTTATACGAAAACAGGAGGAGTACTTCCATGAAGTTATTATCACTTTCAGAGGAGTTAAAAAACAATTCTTATCCGGGAAGAGGAATCGTGATCGGAAAATCAGCCGATGGAAAGACAGCCGTGACCGCATATTTTATTATGGGAAGAAGCAGCAACAGCCGCAACCGTGTCTTTGTAGAGGATGGTGAAGGAATCCGTACTCAGGCGTTTGATCCGTCAAAATTAGAGGACCCGAGCCTTATCATCTACGCCCCGGTGCGCGTTCTCGGAAATAAGACCATCGTGACAAATGGCGACCAGACAGATACGATCTACGACGGAATGGACCGCCAGCAGACCTTCGAGCAGTCCCTGCGCTGCCGCGAGTTTGAGCCGGACGGCCCGAACTACACTCCGCGTATCTCCGGAATCATGCACATTGAGAACGGGAACTACAACTTTGCGATGTCCATCTTAAAGAGCAGTGATGGAAACCCGGATAGCTGCAGCCGCTTTACATACGCATATGAGAAGCCATTAAGCGGTGAGGGACGTTTCATCCACACCTACATGAACGATGGAAATCCGCTTCCGAGCTTTGAGGGTGAGCCGAAACGCATTGCCATCGAGGGCGATATCGACAGCTTCACAAAGAATGTATGGGAGAGTCTGAATGAGGACAACAAGGTTTCCCTCTTTGTCAGATTCATCGATATCGAGACCGGAAAGTATGAGACAAGAATCGTAAATAAAAATCACTAGTCGTATCAAAAGGAGAAAAACAAATCATGAATGAAATGGAATTAAAATACGGATGCAACCCGAACCAGAAACCGTCCCGTGTATACATGGAAGACGGAAGTGATCTTCCGATCACAGTCTTAAACGGAAAGCCGGGCTACATCAACCTTCTCGACGCGTTGAACGGCTGGCAGCTCGTTAAGGAATTAAAGGAAGCGACAGGTCTTCCGGCAGCGACTTCCTTCAAGCATGTTTCTCCGGCAGGTGCCGCAGTAGGTCTTCCGATGGATGAAGTTTTAAGAAAGATCTACTGGGTGGACGATCTCGGTGAGCTTTCCCCGCTTGCAAGCGCTTACGCGAGAGCGAGAGGCGCAGACCGTATGTCTTCCTTCGGCGATTTTATTTCCCTTTCCGATGTCTGCGATGTTGACACCGCAAAGCTTATCAAACGCGAGGTGTCCGACGGCGTCATCGCTCCGGGATATGAACCGGAAGCTCTTGAGATCTTAAAACAGAAAAAGAATGGAAAATATAATGTGATCCAGATCGATCCGTCCTACGTTCCGGCACCGGTCGAGCACAAACAGGTATTCGGTGTGACCTTTGAGCAGGGAAGAAATAACTTAAAGATCGATAAGGAACTTTTATCCAACGTTGTGACAGAGAACAAGGAGATCCCGGATTCCGCAAAGATCGACCTTATGATCTCCCTGATCACCTTAAAGTACACACAGTCCAACTCCGTATGCTATGTGAAGGGAGGACAGGCCATCGGTATCGGCGCAGGTCAGCAGTCCCGTGTCCACTGTACACGGCTTGCGGGTCAGAAGGCAGACAACTGGTTTCTCCGTCAGGCTCCGCAGGTATTAAACCTTCCGTTTATCGACAAGATCAAACGTGCGGACCGCGACAACGCCATTGACGTTTATATCGGGGACGAGTATATGGATGTTCTCGCAGACGGTGAGTGGCAGAAAGTATTCACCGAAAAACCGCCGGTATTCACAAAAGAGGAAAAACGCGCATGGCTCGACAAGATGCAGGATGTGGCTCTCGGCTCTGACGCCTTCTTCCCGTTCGGCGACAATATTGAACGTGCCCACAAGAGTGGCGTAAAGTATATCGCGCAGCCGGGCGGATCTGTCCGTGACGACAACGTGATCGATGTGTGCAATAAATACGGAATGGCGATGGCATTCACCGGTATCCGTCTGTTCCACCACTAAAATCTCCTTGCAATTTTCATGTTCTTATGATAGAATTATATGCGGCTGTTGAAATACACAGCCGCGAAGATATGCCGGCGTGGCGGAATGGCAGACGCATCAGACTCAAAATCTGACGGGGGTAACTTCGTGCCGGTTCAAGTCCGGCCGCCGGCAGAAACGAAAAGACATGACTTTCTCACGATGGTCGTGTCTTTTTTGCATAAAAGGAAATTCTGATAAGAGGAGGCGTGTTCCATGACCTGTGTGGAAGCAGAAAAAATGGTGGTCCCGTATATGAAGGATGAACTGTCCCCGACTGAACTGGAAGATTTTCTTGACCATATCCATACCTGTGAGAACTGCCGGGAGGAGCTGGAGATCCACTATATGGTGGATGTGGGTTTAAAAAAGCTGGACGAGGCGGATGGAACATACGACATCGTGGGAGATCTGAAACGAAAGGTCGCGGAATCCTACCGTTCGCTGCGCCATATTTCCATGTTTCAGATCACAACCTATGCAGTCTCAACGCTGACTGGAATGGCTCTGATCGTCATGATCCTTTTGCAGCTTCGGATCTGGAATACGTTTGGATTTCTGTAAAGAGATGTCTGACGGATCATCACAGATCCTTTTAAATATTATCGAAAACAGGAGTGAACATGGAAAAACTTGTACTGATCGACGGTCATAGCATCTTAAACCGCGCGTTCTACGGTGTGCCGAACCTGACGAACTCGGAAGGTCTCCACACGAACGCGGTCTATGGCTTTTTAAATATCTTATTCAAGGTTCTCGATGAGGAGAAAGCGGACTACCTGGCGGTGGCCTTTGACTTAAAAGCGCCGACCTTCCGACATAAGATGTTCGACGCCTACAAGGGAACAAGAAAACCGATGCCGGAGGAGCTTCACGAGCAGGTACCGCTTATGAAGGAAGTCCTGACGGCCATGGGTGTTCCGATCCTCACAAAAGAGGGATATGAGGCGGACGATATCCTTGGAACCATCGCGAAACGTGAGCAGAAAGATGGATATGAGGTGACGATCCTCTCCGGAGACCGGGATCTTTTACAGCTTTCCGACACCCATATCCGGATCTGTCTTCCGAAGACAAGCCGTGGAACCACAGAAGTACACAACTATTACCCGGAGGACGTGATCCGGGAGTACCAGGTAACACCGGAGCAGTTTATCGAGGTGAAGGCCCTGATGGGCGACCAGTCTGACAATATCCCGGGTGTTCCGTCCATCGGTGAGAAGACGGCGACAAACCTCATTGTGCAGTATCAAAATCTGGAAAACATCTATACCCATCTCGACGAGGTGAAACCGCCCCGCGCGAAAAAGGCGCTGGAGGAGCACAGAGATCTTGCGGAGCTTTCCCTGAAGCTTGCAAGGATCTGTGTCGATGCCCCCATTGAGTTTTCCATGGCGGACGCGAAGTTTGAAAATCTCTATACACCGGCTGCTTACGAATATATGAAACGTTTGGAGTTTAAGTCCATCGCAGCGAGATTCGGCGAGGGGATCAGGAATGAGAGCGGACCGGAGAAGCAGTTTGTCCTCGTGGAAGATTTCTCAGAGGCGGACGCACTCTTTGAAAAGGCAAAGAAAGAAGAGCGCATCGGTATGGAGCTTCTCGCGGAGAACGGATCCGTGACAGCTCTCGCTTTAAGCTTTGAGGAGACCGGAAGCTATATTTTCCCGGTCGGCGGCTTTATGACAGAAAGCTATATCGCCGGAAAGTATGAAGAGCTCTGCCGCACAGGCCATGCCTGGGTGCTGGATCTCAAGCATTCTTTGCCGTTTGCGAAGCTTTCCTACGGGGATACCGTTTACGATGCGGGTGTCGCGGCGTACCTTTTAAATCCGTTAAAGGACACTTATGGGTACGATGACATTGCGAGGGATGTTCTCGGCATGACGGTTCCGTCAAGGGCAGACCTGATCAAAAAGATGTCCTATAAGGACGCCTGCGCAAAAGAACAGGATAATTTTACGCGCATGGCGGGACTTATGGCATACACCGCTTTTGCCGCCGGGAAACCGCTCTCAGAGCGTCTGGCAGCAGAAGGAATGGAAGACCTGTACCGGAATATCGAGCTTCCGCTGATCTATACGTTATTCCATATGGAAGATGAGGGAATTGCGGTCCGCCGGGAAGAACTCACCGCCTACGGCGAAAAATTGAAGAAGCAGATCGCCGTTCTCGAGAAGGAGATCTGGGAGATGACAGGCCAGGAGTTCAATATCAATTCTCCGAAACAGTTAGGCGAGATCCTGTTTGAGAAGATGCAGATCAAGGGCGGAAAAAAGACAAAGACCGGCTATTCAACAGCGGCAGATGTCCTTGAAAAGCTCGCCCCGGATTACCCGGTGATCCAGAAGATCTTAGATTACAGGCAGTATACAAAGTTAAATTCCACCTACGCGGATGGTCTGGGAACATATATCAAAGAGGATGGCCGGATCCACAGCCGCTTCAACCAGACGATCACGGCGACAGGCCGGATCTCCAGCACGGAGCCGAACCTCCAGAACATCCCCACCCGGACGGACCTGGGCAGCGAGATCCGGCGGATGTTCGTCCCCGCCGGCGGCTGCGTGCTGGTGGACGCGGACTACTCCCAGATCGAGCTGCGGCTGCTGGCCCATATCTCCGGGGATGCGGCCATGCGGGCAGCTTTCACCTCCGGCGGGGATATCCACACCGCCACGGCGGCCCAGGTGTTCCATGTGGCCCCG
>USQH01000009.1 GCA_900556765.1 uncultured Oscillospiraceae bacterium | reverse complement strand
ATATTTTCCATCCTTATATACGTTATATATATAATTATTATATAGTACATATAATTGCCTGAAGCATGTCAATTGCCTCAGCACCCCTTATCTCTCCAACGACTATACGATCCGGACGCATTCGCAGGCAGGACTTAATCAGGTCTCTTATTGTTATTGCATTATTGCCTTCCATATTGGCATTGCGCGTCTCAAGGCGTATCAGATTACGTGGTTTTCCGTCCACATCATGTATCTGAAGCTCTGCCGAATCTTCAATCGTAATAATTCTCTCGTCTGCAGGTATATAATTGGACAGTGCATTAAGGAAGGTTGTCTTACCGGAACCCGTTCCGCCACTTACAAATATGTTATATCTTGCCTTTACCGCACACTCCATGAAGCATGATACCTCCTTCGTTATTGAGCCCAGCTCTATAAGCCGTTCTATGGTTATCGGTGTATCGTAGAACTTTCTTATAGTTATTGCAGGACCTTCAATCGCAATCGGATCAAGTACTATGTTGACACGGGAACCGTCTGCAAGTCTTGTATCAAGAATCGGCTCCGTTTCATTAACAGTTCTGTTAGACCACGCGGCAATTCTCTGCGCTACGTCCTCGAGATCCTGCTGCGACTCAAAGCATCTGCCGCTGAGGCTTATACGGCCCTGTCTCTCAATAAAAATCCGTCCCTGCCCGTTGACCATAATCTCGGTTATCGTGTCATCATCAAGCAGATCCTGCAGTACGCCGAATCTTCTCATTGAATTAAATACATTTCTGCGTATATCAAGCCTTGAATTAACCGGGAGCGGAATCTGTGATGCAACATATCCCATTGTGTTGTCAATCAGACCAAGCAGCTCTTCGTCCGTCATGTCCTCCCCAAGGTTCATCTCTTCCCTGACACGGTTCTTCAGCATATCCTGTGCTTTTGACTGCAAATTATTATCCAATGATATCTTTGTCACTGCCAGCTTTTAACTACCTCCCTTGCATGTCTTCCAAGCGTGCCATACTCTGCTGCATCAAGATATCCCTTATCAAGCACCATACCGTTATCCTTCGGCAGCAGCATTTTCTCTATAATTCCACATATATGCTCTCTTCCCATTGACAGCATATAAGTCTCGAAATCATTTAACTTCTGCATTGAGATGTAGTCCTCGCGCACAGGCATTATCGCTCTTGTACATACCTCAAGCACACGCCACGGCTCACTTACAAGTGTTCCTATGTCCAGAATTATCGTGTCATACAGCCCGCTTGAAGCTATATCTGTTATAAAATCCTGCCACTCCTCCGCCGTCTGGCATGTAATGTCATCAGCGCATCTTATTGGCGGAATATAATATACGTCGCCTGTCCTGCCGACAATCTTCTCAAGTGCATTGGCAAATGCTGCCCTGTTAGTCCTGTATGTATAGAGTGCATCCGACATATTTCCCTCACCACAGTCAGGAAGAAGTTCCGACAGTCCTGAGAATTCCTCCATATTCACGTATAGCACACGCTCCTGCGATTTGGCGCATGCAGAAGCAAGTGCCAGTGCAAATGATGTCTTGCCTGCATAATGTATTGGTGAATATATTCCGATAACCTTTCTGTCATCAGCGTATGTATATATTCTTGAGACTTCATCTCCGACAATTGAATATATCAGCGAGTCCGCCTGCTGATACTTATAGACCTCTGAGACCTTTTCATTACTGTATGTCCCTGCTGTGCCTGAATCCTCCCGCAATACAACAACCCTGTTTACTCTGTGCGTGTCCGTAATCTGCTCCATTGCCTCTTCCCCAACCACAAGCAGAGGCAGCTGCCTGTCTGCCATATATTCACCGAGTGCAGATTCCTCCGTGAACATAATTGTCCTGTAATTAACACCTTTACGTGAATTCATGGCATTCATAAGTCTTCTTGCGTACTGTTCATCATAATCAAAAACCGCACATACTTTTTCCATTATTCTCTCCCCCTCATGTCATTTTCCCTTAAAATTCTCACCATATAATCTGTGTACTTAATATGCTCATAATCAGTGCCGCTAATATTGCATACGAAAAATGTATTCTGTGCATACCGCATCCCCTCCTTCTTATAAGAACCGGAATTCCGTACAACGCCGATATCACCAGTGCCACAGCGAATATCACACATGCCCTCTTAACGCCCGTAACCGATGCCATAACGCACATAAGCTTGATATCCCCCGCACCAACCGCATGCACGATATATACCGGAATCAGAATAATCAGCATTACAATCATCCTTGCCGGAATATCAGCAATCATGCCCGGACTGCATGTATTCATCCACACTGCTTCTGTAATTATTCCGCCCGCGATTGAAAAAGCCGCATACAGCATAAGTCTGTTAGGAATCTTATAAGAAATATAATCGCAGGCTGCCGCCGCCAAAGTAACAGCTGTCACCGCTGCCATACCAAAAATATGCAGACAGGCCTCCTTTCCGTGGATTAGCGTTGCTGCGCGCTGCCACTGTCTGATAAAACATATTTGGAATTATCTGATAATAAACTGTATAGATTCTTATAGCCGTGACTATAATTAAGATGATGGTAAAAATTACTTATAACGAAACCTTTAAGAAATCTTAATGAAAGCAGGTCTTATGTTCAGAAAAGAAAAAACAAAACAAAAACCGCTTACTTACGAAGAAAAATATCTTCTTGAGGAAATTGCCATGACAAAAAATGCTATCGAAACAGCATATTCCAACTTTGAAAATGCTGTTGAACCTGACCTGATAGACTGCTATATCTATCAGCTCAATTCAGAACAAAAAAGATACAAGTACTTAATCGAACGTGCCAAAGCAGTCCAGTACCGTAATGAACAGCTCTGCAGGAATTGACTGCTGTGCTGTGATTAACAATTTATCATCGCCGCAGGCAAAAGTCAACAGAAAAACCCGCTTAATTACGCACAAAAAAGCCGTTAAAAGATTGTTATACATTAACAAACTTTCAACAGCTTTTTTATTTTACAGAATATATTTTTCGCAAGTGTAATAAATATTGTTATACATTTACAATATTTTATAAATGTGCTGTGCAATATGACTACCGCTCGTCCATCATCGCTTCAAGATATCCCCTGTCCCACAGCATAATCTTAAGCTTCTTTGCAACATTGACTGCAGGCGTCGTAAAATACTGGTTCGTCATGACAACACCGACCATGCAGTCATAATAATCACGTCCCGCATATATCTCCTGAACCGCCTTGATACCTACAGGCTCTGTATAGCATTTGCATTGGAACGCATATGATACTCCGTCCTTCTCGGCAAGTATGTCAACACCGTAGTCATGGCTTGCCTTCGTAACCTCTACATCGGTGAATCCGCTTTTTTCAAGAAGATCAGCACAGTACAGCTCAAACTCACCGCCATCCATGTAGTCCCATTCCCCGCACCGGAGGTGTCTTCTTATCAGTAATAAAACAACGGCTATGGCAACTGCTGCCGCTACAGCCGCTAATGTATAATTTAACAAAATATTTTCCATCCTTATATTCATTGACAATATCAGCTTACTATTTTAGTATAAGAATGTAAGTTCGTAAAGACCAAATCGAAAGAAGTGAAAATATGAATACACAGAATATTAATCAGGAAAATCTTTCACGCCAGCCTAAGCCGCAGCGTCAGCAGAAGGCTAAGCGTCAGAAGGCAAGTCCGTACAGATACCTTCTTATACTCGCAGTTGTTACAATTATCGCTGTCGTAAGTATAATTGCCGCTATATCTGCTAACATAAAATACCGCAGACAGCAGAAGGCTTATGTTGAAGCCGGCATATCCAATCCGGCATATTCCATGGATGTAGCCAATAAGATGGCTCAGGCTGCTGAGGCACAGGGCCGCCAGGCTGTTCTTGACAACATGCGCGAGAATTTTTCTAACGGCACATCAACAATATCATATCTCAAGAAGACATTTACTGATAAGATTGTATTTGCTGATGACGGCAGATACGTCTTTGTTGATATCAATAAGTCGCTTCCTATGCACAACCTCAATCTGTCCGCATTCTCCAAGGATGACAGAGGCTTCATGAACTACAGCGATGCTGCAATCCAGACACACCGCGGAATTGACGTATCGAAGTATCAGGGTGACATTGACTGGAGCCAGGTGAAGACAGACGGCATTGAATACGCTTTCTTACGTGTCGGCTACCGCTCTTACGGAACCGGTATCATCAAGGAAGATGAAGCCTTCAAGACTAATGCGGCAGGTGCCATACAGAATGGTCTTAACGTCGGTGCATATTTCTTCTCACAGGCAATAACTACTGCCGAAGCTGAGGAGGAGGCTGATTTTGTAATTAACACGCTCAAGCCGTTTAAGATTAATTATCCGGTTGTGATTGATGTTGAAGAGATTGTAAATGACTCCTACCGTCAGGAAAATCTGTCACAGGGTGAGCTTACCGATGCAGTTATCGCATTCTGTGAACGTATCAAAGCAGCCGGCTACACGCCTATGATATATGCCAACATCAAGGGATTTGCGTCTCTTGTCGATATAAGCAGACTTACCGCATATGACAAGTGGTACGCAGATTACAACCAGACGCCATATATACCTTATGACATAAGCATCTGGCAGTACAGTGAGAGCGGTAAGGTTAACGGAATCAGCACAAATGTTGATCTTAATATCAGTTTTAAGACATGGTAATTCTGATGCCTCAACACAGCTTCCGCTTTCTGTAAGCATTACTGCTAAGTAAATGTTCTGTATTCAATAAAAATTGCTGTCCGCGGCTTATGCTTCGGACAGCAATTTTTCTTTAACTATTATTTATGTTTAAATATTCTTTGCAGGAATCCCTTTCGCTTTTTGCTCTGCTCGAATTCTTCCTTCATTCTGGCATCAATTTCTTTTTCGTCCTCTTCGTGAAACTCAATGCCTGATTTCTTATACATTTTTTTGTCCACATTCAGTCCCATGGCATCCATGCTTCCGTCTGAGCTGTCGTACTGTCCATACATGGCAGGTCACCTCCTTATTATTTTTATATCATCTGCTGTACCCAAGAATAGCATTAATTCTGGCAAGCACATCATCCTCTTTGATCTTATAATCATTCCATTTGCCATTAGCATTTACAGATACCCAGCCACCGCCTATCTGCCACCGCGAATAGCTGCCATCCGTATACACAATATTAACAAATTGTTCCGGTGCCGCTCCTATGATTCCTTTTCTGGAAAAAGGAGTTCCTTTGAGTCCGTTAAGTAATGCAGCCACTTCGTCACACCCTTGTCCTGATATTTTCACTGATTCATCGCTGTATGGCACTATGTACGCTGCTTCTTTATCATACACTCCCATACGCTTTGCAATATTAAACGGAACAAATTTATAAACTGCTCCACATATCAGGCATACTAAGATTAGGGATACTATCACATATTTTAATATCTTCTTCATAACACCTCCACCTCCTATTGCAATACTGTTTTATAATTCATACCATATACCGACTTTGTTATTTTTACAATACACTTTGCGCAAGTGGTCGTTTTTCTTCCCAAGTGGTATATTTTTATGACTATAAGAAAGATTTGGGCTTATAGATATTGCAAAAAAAGCTGCTGTCCAACCGGATTACCGTCTTTAGACGGCAGCTTTTTATATTTTGATTGCTATTATAAACAATATACAAGCAGTCAACAATCTTGCTCATAGTAGTATTTTATATCATCTGCTGTACCCAAGAATAGCATTAATTCTGGCAAGTACATCATCCTCTTTAGTCTTATAATCATTTGATTTGTCATTAGCATTTACAGCTACCCAGCCACCGCCTATCTGCCACCGTGAATAGCTTCCATCTGTATACACAATATCAACAAATTGTTCCGGTGCCGCTCCTGTGATTCCTTTTCTGGAAAAAGGAGTTCCTTTGAGTCCGTTAAGTAATGCAGCCACTTCGTCACACCCTTGTCCTGATATTTTCACTGATTCATCGCTGTATGGCACTATGTACGCTGCTTCTTTATCATACACTCCCATACGCTTTGCAATATTAAACGGAACAAATTTATAAACTGCTCCACATATCAGGCATACTAAGATTAGGGATAATATTGAATATTTTATTATTTTCTTCATAACGCGCTCCTTAGCAACCATTAGTTTAAAAAGCTATCAGTATAACTTATCCTTAATATCCATATGGACGGAATGACACATAACTCCATGTACCATGACATCCGCCCCACACATAACGATTTGGGAGTTGTGCTACACCATTTTCTCCCCAGCCATCAACAATCTTAATATATATACTGTCGCCGGCATCATACTCATACATATTATATCCAACAGCTAGCACTGAATGATAATCGTATACTTTGTGATCATGCATATTTAAGTGTGCAGGATACCCTGCATCTACCTCATTAACAATATCCATTCCTCCATGTGTTCCTGTATAGTAATTTAAATTATATCCAATTCCTGCTTCATTAAAATACCATGTATATGCATTATATAAGTTGCTTTCATCTGTTCCACTCTCTAAATTTGTCTCCATGTAATCTATAAATATATTACACACATTCTGCCATGAATCTCTGTATAATCCAGAAAAATGTGATGAATCCCTTCTGTACCAATAATAACACAAATTAGTAGCAACTACTGGTGAACATATTCCCCCCTGTCCAAAAGCTACCATACGAAAATATGGGATATCTCCTCCGGGTACTATATTAGTTCTTGCATCTACAGTTTCATAATTATCAGGATAATATATTATATTTCCATCATCTCTTGGATCATCACTCAATAATGCAATATTATCCTCTTTATATACACTATTATATCTGTTTATCTGCTCCTTCCACATATCTTTATTTTTTGCAACATCTTTTTCACTTTCATCATCCAGATTGTTAACGCTTATCAGTGTATTTTCGTCCATCTGCACACAGCCGGCATTTGTTATCTCATATATAACATCTGTTCTTACACCATATACTCCATCTGATATATATAATTTTGATACATCACGCGCATTTCCAATACTTTCTATTGCCTCTTCAAAAAATGATGTTGTTGAATTAGCGAACTCCATAATCGGATTGTCTGTCTTGTTGGCATTTACTATTACATATCCACAAAAATTTCCACTCAGATTATTTAATGTAACATAATATGATACTACCTCTCCTGTCAAATCATATATATTATCAATATTTCTAATACTAAACGGCTCTTTCACTCCATCTTCAAACTGTCTTGTATTCATAATCATATTAACTGCTACCGCAATAACTTCATCAGTTGTTGCACTTTCATTCTCGGCTGCTTTAACTCTGACAGACATTCCAATAGCAATCATCAACGCAATCATAATTGCTGACAATGATAAGTATATTTTCCTCATATTTTCCTCATATTTTTCTCCTTTTAACTCCAATTAACATTTACCATTTGCACCTTTTTGCCCTAATTTCATCTGTTGATAAAAATATATCCATCAACTGATTATCTTTTGAATATCCAATCCCAAATTGATGTTAAACTAATCATGATATCACCTCCTCATAATTAACTTATACATCCGCCGATATTCAATTTCAATGTAAATGTTCTGAAGTGCATTTTTTTGTTCTGAAATGCATTTTAGTGCATACAACTTACGTTAATTTATCAAAGTAACAGTCTTTTATATTGTTATAGTAACCACGAATTCCGATTCACGATGTGAAATTTTCATATCACCTTTTAACGCTTTTACACTTTTTTTGACATTATATAGACCAAATCCATGGTCTCTCACGTCTGCTTTTGTTGTGATTAAGGACACATTATTTACCATGTCTGTGTTTCTCACAATAATTATTGTCTTATTATTATAATTTCTAATATCAAGTCTTATATTTTTTGGAGAATCATCTGACAGTTTTTCAACAGCCTCAATAGCATTATTTAGTAAATTTGATAATATAATACAAATATCATATTCCCTATCTTTCATAGCTTCTGTCATCCTGCCTCTGTACTCAAAATCAGCATTAATCTTCTTTGCCTCATAAACTGTCTCCTGAACAATCGCATCTGCAATATAATTACCAACATCGACTCTTTTTGGTATTGCTGAATATGATTTCGTAAGCTCTTTAATATAATTATCAAGTTCTTTATACATCCTTCTTTCTATAAGGTAACTTATGCTGTTCATATGTGCATTCATATCATGTCTGAATGAACGTGTTTCAATATTTTGATCATCTATAAGTTCGCAGTATCTTTTTTGCTGTTCCAATATGTCCTTAATCCTTTTATCATTTTCCTTATATCTGATGTCTTTGATGCTGCTATGCACATTTATTAACACAACACACACTAATAGACCTGTAACGCCCAGCAATATCTCATATATAACCGTGCTATTTTTTATGCCTGTCATTAATTCCTGAATTCCAAATATAAGAACAGATATTGATACTGTCAATATCATTGTGTTGATTCTATTGTTGGCGGCAAGCATATATCGTTTTATATTTTTAAAATATGATACAACTATGCTTAAGGGAATCCATAAAAAGAAAAGCGTATAACTTTCTGTTATAAATCTTACAAAATAATTTTGTGATGCTGCTCTTGCTATAAGTTCATACGAAGACATATCATGAATACAGATTATCGAATATGCAATATCAAGAGCTGAAACAAATGGTATAGCTATTATTGATTTATATATATTATTTATAACTTTTATTTAAATCACAAAGTAATTTTTGATTATCTTTTCAAAAGTTCTTATATGCCGGTATAGCCTATTGTTACAGGCTTTTCCGGCATTTTTCATTGTGGAAGATACTCTCAAATCTTCTTATATCCCCGTATGTTTTGGTGTTCAAAAGTAGTAGGTGGAGTAGTAAATTCTCCGTTTACTACTTAGGCAATCAGCCGCTTCATTTCTGTTATCGACGTTTCGGAAGTCGTATGCGCGTAATAGTTCAGCGTCATATTGATGTTGGAATGTCCCATGATGTACTGCAATGCCTTTGGGTTCATTCCTGCATTTGCTAACGTGGTGCAGAATGTGTGGCGTAAGGTGTGCGGTGTCATTACCTTTGGCAATGCTACCTTTTGCGTTTTGTTGTATTTCCTTACAAGCCCCCGGAACATACTTTCATAGTTGACTGCCACTTTTGGCAAACCGTTCCGGTTAAGGAACAGAAACTTTGTGTAGCCTTCTAAAATAACAGGCTGTGCATATTTCCGCTTGTTCAGCACCCGCTGAAATGCTTCTAACACTTTTTCACTCATAGGAATAACCCGGTTGCCGCTTTTCGTCTTAGGCGTTTCCACATAGTAGCCCACGTCTGCAATCTTCAAAAGTTGGTGGTCTACATTGATAAGCTGTTTGCCTAAGTCAATGTCAGCTTCCGTCAGTCCGCAGAGTTCCGAAATGCGAAGCCCTGTCCCTAACAGTATGATAATCTCGTCGTAGTATTTCTGATAGACTTTATCATGCTGCACAAAGGACAGAAAAGCCGCTTCCTGCGTAGGGGATAGAGGTTCCTTTGGTTCCGTATCATCTTCAAGGACTGTGTTCAACTGGAAGTCAAATGGATTTTTACGAATACAATCGTCCTGTATGGCTGTGTAAAAGGCAGCCTTTAAGGAACGCTTGTGGTTGTTGATAGTCTTGAAGCCGTAACCTTTTTCTTTCATGCGTAACGCCCATTCCTTTGCGTCGGAGAGCTTCACATTTTCAATCCGGCAGGCTCCAAGTTTATCCTCCTGCAAAATCCGCATGAGCTGTTTTCGCCCCTGCTTTGTACCATGCCGCACATTTGCCCGGTGGCGTATCTGCTTTGCGTAGAGTTGGCAGACCGTCATTTTCTTTCCGATATGGTCGATACCGTCGTCAAGGTCTTTTTGGATTTCTTTCTCTTTTTCCCTCAACGCTATATCGTCGCGCTTTCCTGCCGGGGTTTTGTCCGTAGGCACTAACTTCCAAGAATAAACAAACTGCGGTTTCCCAAAGGTATCTATATATTTGTAGGCATATCTCCCGTCTTTTCTCTGGCTCTCTCCGGTGCGGAGAATACGATTTTTATTATCCCGTCTTTTTTCCGACATCGTTATGCTCCTTTCCATAATGGAAAGAGCCTTGATATGCTTGACTATATTGTACCACATTCAAGGCTCGATTTCACTATCAGATTGCGTCCACCGTATCAATCATTTTTTCAAATTGCTTACGCTTAATCTGAATACGGTTTCCGTTCATCATTACCCAGTCCGGGACGGGATTTTCTTCTGCCAGTTTCCGCAGCTTGCTTTCTCCGATACGGAAATATTTTGCTGCCTCTTCTATGGTAAGCGTGTACTTTTCCCAAATCGGCACGTCGTTATTGTTCAATTTGTCGTCCCCCTTTCTTAATGGGTCAAAAATCAATCTGTAACATAGGCTTTAATCGGACGGCTATTAGCGTAACCTCATGGGACTTGCACCCCTCCGGCGGTCTGCCGAAGCCCTACCCATTGCCTGCGACGCTTCTAACGCTCGGACTATGGCTGTAAGGAAGTATCATTATGTATTCTGTGCGTTATCGCCCGCAGGCTGCTATCTCTGCTTTACGGTGTGGTATTTCTCGCTCGCTTTTCTATTAAGAGAAAGGTCATGGCGTATCCACCGCATGGCTCGGCACAAAAGGAACGTATCCGATTTGCCTTATACTGCGTCGCCGTTCTATTGCGCCGCTTTCTTTATCAAAGAGCAGAGGGCTGTTCTGCGATATGGAACAGAAAAGGGGGAAGCGCTCCAATACCGCGTTGGTTTATTCAGCCTTAAATGTGAGGATTGCCCTCATCAGTTTTGTTTGCAGCCTTTCGCGTATTTCTTCGTCTACTCCAAAATAAACATTTCCTCGCTCATCATAGAGCTTCCGCATGGAAAGACTTGCTATATAGCCGCTGAAATGCTGCAATACAATCTTCATTGCGTCCGGGTCGCCTTTGCTCGCCGCCAAAATAACGGGATAGGGAACAAGGGCATTTTCCGGGTACTCGGTCGGTTTACCATTCAATCCATTCATCAGCGTTTTCCTCCAAATATTTTTTTACCGTGTCAAAGTCGGGCACACTTTCGCGAGCGCCGATACCGGTGCATTTTATTGCTGAAACAGCGCTTGCAAAATGACAGCATTTTGCATAATCGTATCCGTGTACGACCCCCGCTGCAAACGCGCCGTGAAATACGTCCCCGGCGCCGTTGGAGTCGACGACCTCGGCGGGATAGCAGGGGTACTCGACCGTGTGTTTGCCGTCGAACATGACGCCGCCCTTTTTGCCGCAGGTCACGACAACCGCTTCCGGGCAAAACTGCTCGTACAGGCTTTTTGCGGCGTCGGCGGCGTTCGCACAGCCTGTGTAACCGAGTGCAAATTCCTCCGACGGTATCAGTATGTCGACAAGCGGCAACAGACGGTCAATGCCGTCGTACAGACCGCCGGCGTCATAAAGCACCTTTGTTCCGTGCTGTTTTGCGTACGCCGCCGCATCGGCAGCGGCGGAAAGCTCGTTTCCGTCGATCATCAGCAGTTTTGCGCTACCGATAGCGTCAAGCTGCCGATCGGACAGTGCGAGCGGCGGCAGATCGCCTTTGTCAAAAACGCAGGTGCGTGTTTTGCTCGTTTCGCTCAGCCAAATGACCGAAGTGAATGAGCGGTAGCCTGACAAAACATCTATGCAGTCGGTCGAAACACCGTATTTTTCAAAGTCATTCATCAGAAATTTGCCGCCGTTGTCATCTGACAAAACGCCGATGTAGGCTGACGGTACGCCGAGCTTTGCTGCGGCGACCAGTCCTGTTGCAACAGGACCGCCGCCGGCAGGCTTGGACGCCGCTGCGCGCAGCTTAGTGTCCTCGGCAGGATAATGCGGCAGACTGATGAGGGTGTCCATCACGCAGGCACCGATTCCGACGACGGCGCTCATGCGTTTGCCTTTCCGTCGGCTCCGGCGAGTTTGATTTTTTCGACCGCAAGCTTTTTAACCGATTCTATCGACGGCTTCATGAACAGGTCGACCGCAACGCTGTGACCCGGACGGTTCAGTTCGTCCATAGTTCCCTCGGCAAAGGCACAGCAAACATCGGTGGCGACATTCATTTTGCGTATGCCGGCAGCGATAGCGGCTTTGACCTGATCGTCGGGTATGCCCGAGCCGCCGTGCAGGACGAGCGGAATGCCGCCCGTGGCTTCACGGATGGCTTTTACGCGGTCAATATCAAGCTTCGGCGGCTTTTTGTAATGACCGTGCGCGTTGCCGATCAGTACGGCGAGACAGGTAACTCCTGTTTTGCGGACAAATTCGGCTGCCTGCGCAGGATCTGTAAATTCATCCATTGCGCTGTCGTTTGCCGTGCCGACGTGACCAAGTTCACCTTCGACGCCGACGCCCACCGTCGAGCAAATGTCTACGATGTGCTTTGTCATAGCGATGTTTTCCTCAAAGGAATGTACCGAGCCGTCGTACATGATGCCGGTCGCGCCCCAGCGAAGCATTCTGATCGCTTCCGATTCGGACGGGCCGTGGTCGAGATGGAAGCATACCGGCACGCTTGCCTTTCGGGCGGCGGCAACGACGGCAGGAGCAACGTAATATCCGACTTCCTCCTGAACCAGACGCGGATAAAGCTGCATAATAACCGGAGCTTTGGTTTCCTCAGCGGCGGCGATGACGCCCATTACCGTCTCGGTATTGTATACGTTGAATGCGGGAATGCAGTAATTGCCCTTTTCCGCCATGGAGATGATTTCTTTTAATGAGATAAGCATATTAAATACCCCTTAAATCTCAGCCGAGGATAAGATCCTCGAGCGACAGTATTTCAATATCGGTCTGATCTACGCTTTTCAGTGCGGCGTATTCCGAAACGCAGGCGGTAACGATTGCATTTTCGCCGATTGATTTTGTATTAAAAATGCGGCGTGATGCGACCTCCTCGATGACCTTCGGCATATACTGCGCCATCAGTATGTTTCCTGCCCAAACGGTATCCTTGCGGTTGAGCAGCATTTCGTGCAGCTCGGCAAACGCACCGATGACATCGCGCGGCTGTTCGGTTTCCTCAAGGTCGCGTGAAAGCTGGAACGGATCCTGATAAACGACCGTTTTGCCTGATTTTTCGGGAACAAGCGAGCCGTTTTTAATCAGTTCGGCGATAAATGAGGTGAATGTGACTGTTTTCGCGGTCACGTCGATACCGTATTCCTTATATGTACGCTTAATGACCTTTGCATCGGTCGGATCGTAGATAACTACCGTTTTGAATTTGTTCATTGCCTTTGCCGCGGCGCTCATCTGCTCCTTGGCTTCGTCGGCGGCACCGATCAGAAAATCAAGCTGAGCGCCTGACGCCGGTTCGTCGGCAAGAACGGTGAAGCTGACATTCGCTTTTTCAAGCACTTCGATCGCTTTTACTGCCTGTTCACACGCCATGTATCTTGCGTCTGCTCCGAGAAAGAGCAGGGTATCTGCATCGGCAGAATGTTCAGCAATTTTTTTGCTCAGCTTATCGCACAGCTCGGTCTTGCCGTATGCGTTGCCGCACTCGATACAGTTATCGACCATCGTCTGAATGTATGTCGGCAGCTTGCCCTCAAGAGCCGCCTGCAGGCGCACTTCCTTTGTGAACATGACGGGATCCCAGCCGGTGGCGCATACATTTACGCATCCGCCGCAGGTACCGCATTCATAAATATTGTCCATTATGTCCTCAAGCGCCATTGCTTCGCGGTTGACAAGCGAGATGCCCAGTGCGCGTGCGCGTGCGGTGCTGCGCTCGTGTCCGGTGGCGTTGCCGATCGGGCAGATATGGTGACACATCCAGCAGAAACGGCAGGAGTCAACGTGCTGTTTGCATTTATCTGATAAAATCATAGCTTTTCTCTCCATTTCTTACAGACCCAGCTTAAACGGGTTCATGATACCGTTCGGGTCAAGCTGCTTTTTCAGCCCCTCAAATACCTGCATGGCGGGACCGTACTGTTCTTTCATCAGTCGGCCGAGCTTGATGCCGACGCCGTGGTGGTCGTTGACTACGCCGCCGTGAGCAAGCGCAGCGCGAACTCCGCAGGTCCATACCTCCTGATGCAGACGCAGTGCTTCGACCGGATCCTGCGGCACATCTTTGCCGTCGATTATGAAGCGGTCATAGACCATTGCTCCCCATTCGTACCAGTGGGAGAAGTGAGCGATGAATTTTGCCTGCGGGAAGTTGGTTTCAACCGCTTCTTTCATCGCCCAGTAAATTTCCTCGATCTTTCCGTAGGGGGCGATGGTGTCCATCGTGCCGAACATCTGCGGAATATCCATCATGTAGCCGGGGTAGAAGAAGGTGATCTTTTCATCCCACCACTTTTTGCCGTATTCGTCGCCGAGATCCTCGGCACCGTATTTTGCAAAGGTCTTAAGCAGTATTTTTTCCTCGACATCGACCATTTCGCTGACACCCTCGATGGCGACATTCATGAATGCGCCTTTGCGTTCAACGCCGACGACCTTTTTGATGAGTGATGCGGTCTCGGCTTCGTCGTACAGACGCATTACCGACGGCTTAAACTTTTGCAGCAGTTCTCTTGCCGCCTTGAACGCGCCCGACATATCCTGGAACAAAAATGCGCGGAAACGGCGCTCCTCAGGCTGGTCAAAAATGCGTATCTGCGCCTTTGTTATTATTCCGAGCGTGCCCTCGGAGCCGATGAATATCTGGTTCAGGTCGGGACCGGCGGCGTGCTTCGGAGCCGGAGAGGTGTTGATGATGTCACCGTTAGGAAGAACGACCTCCATTTGCAGTACCATGTCGTCGATCTTTCCGTATTTGGTGGAGCATACGCCTATTCCGCGGTGAGCCAAAAATCCACCGACCGTGGAGCAGGTGAGACTGGACGGATAGTGCATGGTTGCTTTGCCGACCTCGTTTGCCGCCCATTCAATGTGCTTGTATATCGCGCCGGTGCCGCACTCTATGTACATTCCGTCGGTGTTTACCTCGTAAATCTTGTTCATACGCTTGGTGTCGAGCAGTATGCCTCCGCCGACTGGCAGAGCGCCGCCCTGCGTGCCGCCGCCTGCGCCCCATGTGGTGACCGGCAGCTTGTAGTAATTTGCAATCTTAACGACCTTTGAGACTTCCTGTGCGTCCTTCGGGCATACAATGATATCCGCCTCGGGCATATGACAGCCGCGGTCAGCCCACATACGGGACAGCCAGTAGTAATCGACGCTGTGAGTGACCTTGTCGATCACCTTTGTCGAGCAGTTTTCCTTTCCGACCGCGTCCTCAAGCTCGGTGAGGATCATGGCAAACAAAAATTCGTTCATTTGATATTGCATTGCTGTATCTCCTTATCATTTATTTGTCTAATGAAGTATCGGGATGAAGAGCGGGGAAGTATTTGCAAAATTCGCGCAGCTCCTTGGTGTAATCGCCCTCAATCTCCACAAAGTGGTGGATGTACGGTCCGTCGATCAGCCTGTCCTCGACCGCCTGCAGATCGTCAAATTCGCCCCACAGATATGTGCCGTGAGTCTGCGGTCCCTCAACGGTGCGGCAGACGAGCGGCAGCAGCATATACTTGCCGCTTTCCTGATCAAGTCGGGCAACGGTATATGTACCGTCCTTTGCGCGGAACCACTCGCGCTGATTGACCAGCCGCGCGGTGCAGTCGGGTGCTTTCTGCGACAGCGGGAACGGGCCGCAGTGCCAGAGCAGCTCGGCGTTGCGGTTTTCGGGGTGCCGCACCGTAAACTCGCCGAACAGCGGTTTGCCGTCTCCGAGAGTGGCGCATTTGAGCAGCACCATGGTCATTGCGGCGTGCATATCGCTTTCACACGCGACCAAATATCCCATATCGTTGAGTATGCCGTATACCGTGCAAGGAGCCAGCCCGTTGAACATGACCGGCGTTGCCGTCCAGCATTCCGCCGAAATAACGTCAAGGTCGTTTTCTTCAAAAAGCTGCTTGTACATGACCACCAAAGCCGCCATGCGTGTTAGATACTGCGGCGTCAGGTCGTCCAACTGATAGTTAGCGAGTATGTATTTTTCTATTTCGGCTGTTTCGTCTTTGCAGTTTTCGAGCACAGCGTTAAATTTTTTCTCAATATCGGCAAAATTGAACGGCTTGATACGGAGGCCGAAACGCTCCATCAGTTCGCCCTCGTTCCAAATGACCGAGTAGAAGGGAGCAGGACGTATGCCCACCTGACCTATACGCATGGATGAAAAATTCTTTACCATGCATGCGACGCGGATGAATGAGTCAAAACCGACTTTGAACTCCTCCGAGTCGACTCGGCAGCACGGCAGATGAGAAAACGGAATGTGATAACGCTGCATTTGACGAGATACGCCGAACAGACCGCACTGGGAGTCGGTCGGACGCATACCGTCCTCGTAATACTCGTCGTCGAGCGGCGCCCACAAAAGAACCGGTTTTCCAAGAGCTTTTGCAAGGTCGGCGGCAGCCTCCTCGTTGCCGAAGTTGCAGTTGATTATCATTACTGCGTCGACATTTTCGGCGCGAAAGCGATCGACCAACTCGTTTACCGACTGTTCGTCGTGTATAAGGTCGGCGCATCCGAGTCCGCGGCTGTCGACAAAGGACAGCTTATCGCCGGCGTAGTTTTTTTCGATGTAGTCTACAAATCGGTGACCGCGTTCCTCCGCCGACACCCATGTCAGAAAGGTCTTTGCAGGGCGGTTGTTGGTATCACGCCGCATGGGCGCAAGACCGAGCTTGATATTATAGTTTAGCATGATACAGATCTGCCTCCCGAAAAAATGCAAAGCAGCCGATGTTTTGCATAATTGTTTTACTCTTTCAAGATATCATTTCATCCAATGAAAATCAATAGCCGTTTGAAAAAATATTTCATTTATATTGACTTTTTGTAATTTATCGAATAAAATAATGGAAAATATTTTCGTTTGAGGGAGCAAAATGGAATCAACTATTCACAGAATACGGCGGCTCTATCCCGAAATGGGGCCGGGCGAGAAAAAAATTGCCGACTATATACTCAACAACACCTCAAATATACTCGAATGCTCCGTTACTACGCTGGCGAAGCTGAGCGGATGCGGCGATGCTACTGTCGTCCGCTTTTCGCGTCGAGTCGGTTACGACGGATTTCAGGCGCTGAAGATCGGTATAGCCGGTGAAATGGGCGCAACCTCCTCGGTCAGCAGTGAGATAGGTACGGACGACACCTGTTTTGAAATATATAAAAAGCACGTTGAGGACATTCGTTACACACTGCAAAATACCGAGACGGTGCTTGACGCGGATATGCTTGAGCGGGCGGCGAAAAGCATCATGAACGCTCAGCGTATCGTCATATTCGGACTGGGCAATTCGGCGGCGATAGCCACCGACGCCGCTCATAAGCTGCTGCGCGTCGGACTGAATGCACAGGCGTGCTGTGACAACCATTTGCAGGCGATAATTGCATCGCACCTTGACCGCAACAGCGTGGTAATCGGAATATCCCATTCCGGCTCATCAAAGGATGTCGTGGAGGCTCTGCGCCTGTCCAAGATAGGCAACGCAACCACCATATGTATAACAAATTATGACTCGTCGCCGATCGTCGCCGCGTCCGACATCGCCCTGTTTACCAAGTCGGAGGAAACACGGTACTCTATTTTGGCGCTCAGCTCAAGAATAGCCCAGCTCGCCATACTCGACGCGATATATACATATATAGTTATTCATTCGGATAAAGCTTCGCTGCAGGCGATATACAAAACCGAATATTCACTGCAAAACAAAAAATACTGATAAAACCCGTTCGGAAAAACAATTACGGCACCCGTCTGAAAAGGAATATGCCTTTTCGGACGGGTGCTTTGTATATTTTTCGGCACGACTGTGTAAAAAAATCAATCGTTAACAGGCGAGTTTTCACATATATTTAACGGCAGTATGATTTAGTAGTTTACAACATAAGGAATAATATAAAGGTGACATACGGAAAGAATAAATAAAGACAAAAAAGGAGAATTATTGAATGGAAACGGGCAAAAAAATTACTGCCGCATTTTGTTCGGCGTTGATGATAATGTTGCTTGCGTCATGTTCCGGCGCGCCGCAAAGCGCATCGGCAATTACCGTCATATCCCGCGAGGACGGCAGCGGCACACGCGGCGCTTTCAGCGAGCTGTTCGGCGTTATGCGTGAAAATTCCTACGGAGTAACGGAGGACATCACAACGCCGCTCGCCGAAATAACAAACAGTACCTCGATAATGCTCATATCGGTTGAAAAGAACAAAAATGCTGTCGGATACGTTTCATTGGGCGTTCCGACCGACGGAGTAAAGCGACTGCTGATTGACGGAGTGGAGCCGTCGGCGGAAAACATTAAAAACGGAAGCTACACCGTCTGCCGCCCGTTTAACATAGCCGTAAAGGAGGCGCTGAGCGATGTCGCCGCCGATTTTATTTCGTTCGTAATGAGCGGCGACGGGCAACGGACGGTTGAGGAGAGCGGCTATATCAGCGTCAGCGACGGCTCGGCTTACGAGCCGACCGGAATAAGCGGACGGCTGGCGATATCCGGCTCATCGTCGGTCTATCCCGTAATGGAAAAACTGTGCGAGCGGTATGCAAAGCTGAATCCTGCCGCCGATGTGGAGCTTCAGCAAAGCGATTCAACGACCGGCGTGACCGACGTAATAAACGGCACAAGCGATATCGGAATGGCATCGCGCGAGCTGAGCAGGAGCGAGCTGTCGGCCGGTTTGAGGTCACAGGTTATCGCCGTCGACGGCATCTCGGTGATAGTCAATACTGAAAACGCTGTTCAGTCGTTAACAAAGTCACAGGTAATGAGCATTTACACTGGCGAGACGCGCGACTGGGCGGACATAATCAATGCAGCCAATTAATGACGGCGAGCGGCAAACTGCGGAAAGCGATTAGGTGAAATGAAAATGAGAATGAAAACGAAACTGTCCGAAAAACTGATGAAAGCGGTCTTTTTGACCGCTGCCTGCGTGTCGATATTCGCCGTACTGCTCATATGCGCGTTTTTGCTTGCAAACGGAGTTCCGGCGATCGGAGAGATCGGCGCGATGAAGTTTCTGCTTGGCACCGAATGGAAGCCGGGCAGCGGCAGTTACGGTATTTTACCCATGATAATCGGCAGCGTTTACGTTACCGCAGGAGCGACGCTCGTGGGTGTGCCTGTCGGTGTGCTTTGCGCCGTGTTTATGGCGCGGTTTTGCCCGCGCGGACTGCGGCGCCTGCTCAAATCAGCGGTCGATTTGCTGGCCGGAATACCGTCTATAATTTACGGCTTTTTCGGCATGATGACCGTCGTGCCGATTATCGGCAGGCTGACAGGCACATCCGGAAAGGGCATACTGACCGCCTCCGTACTGCTTGGCATGATGATTCTGCCGACCGTTATCAGCACTACCGAATCGGCGCTTTCCGCCGTCCCCGACAGCTATTACGAGGGCGCGCTTGCACTCGGCGCGACCCATGAACGCAGTGTGTTTCGCGTGGTGCTTCCGGCGGCGCGCTCAGGCACTCTTGCCGGAGTGGTGCTGGGCATCGGCAGGGCAATAGGCGAGGCGATGGCTGTCTACATGGTCGCAGGCAATCAGGCGGTATTGCCGAGCGGTATATTCAGCGGTGTACGTACGCTGACCGCCAACATTGTGCTTGAAATGGGCTACGCGACCGATCTGCACCGACGCGCGCTGATTGCAACGGCAGTGGTGCTGTTTGTATTCGTTATGATAATAAATCTGTCCTTTTCGGCTCTGCGAAAGGAGGACGCGTAAATGCACGGCGCTGTAAATAAGGTCACACTTGCCGCCCGTCTCAAAAGCTATCGCCGCCATCCGTTTTCCTTTGCGGTGATGTGCGTGGTACTGCTTGCGGCAATAATAACGGCGGCAATTCTCTTCTTCATCATCGCGTACATTCTTGTAAAGGGCGTGCCGAACCTGAAACCGTCGCTTTTCGCATGGGAGTACAGTTCGGAAAACGTGTCGATGACACCGGCGCTGATAAACACGCTGATATTGACTCTGCTGACTCTTGCCTTTGCCGTTCCGATAGGAATATGCGCGGCGGTCTACCTGACCGAATACGCGCGGCGCGGCAGTCGGCTGGTCGAAGCCGTCAGGCTCACGACGGAGACGCTTGCCGGCATTCCGTCGATAGTATACGGCTTGGTCGGGTATCTGCTGTTTAATGTAAAACTCGGTTGGGGCTACTCACTGCTCGGCGGCGCGCTGACACTTGCAATGATGATACTGCCGCTTATTATACGTACCTCAGAGGAGGCGATACTCTCCGTGCCGGACAGCTACCGCGAGGGCAGCTTCGGATTGGGAGCGGGGCGGCTGCGAACTGTCGTGAGGATTGTTCTGCCGAGCGCCGCATCGGGCATTGTGTCGGGCGTGATACTCGGGATAGGCAGAGTGTTCGGCGAGACTGCCGCCCTGATATTCACAGCCGGAACGGTCGCGGGTATCGCCGACGGTGTGCTCGGCTCGGGCAGAACTCTTTCGGTGCATATGTACTCTCTGCTCAGCGAAGGTCTGCACACCGATGAAGCATACGCGACTGCAGTTGTACTGCTCGTTTTATCGGCATTGATAAACGGATGCAGTGCCTTTGCCGCAAAAAAGGTGGGAAGTAAAAAATGAACAAAGCAAAGATGGGTATAAACAACGTAAATCTGTACTACGGCGATTACCACGCCCTCAAAAATGTCAGTCTCTCGATACCGGAGTACAATATAACGGCATTCATCGGGCCGTCAGGCTGCGGAAAATCAACGCTGCTCAAATCGCTTAACCGCATGAACGATCTTGTCGAAGGCTGCCGTATAACGGGGCAGATAACGCTCGACCACCGCAACATTTACGGCGATATGGATCCGAGCGAGCTACGGCTTAGGGTGGGCATGGTGTTTCAAAAGCCCAATCCGTTCCCAATGAGCATTTATGACAACATAGCTTTCGGGCCGCGCACTCACGGTATCCGCTCGCGCGCAAAGCTGGACGAAATAGTTGAGCGGTCGCTGAGTGAGGCGGCGATATGGGACGAGGTAAAGGATCGACTCAAAAAGAGCGCCCTCGGAATGTCGGGCGGTCAGCAACAGCGACTTTGCATAGCTCGTGCGCTCGCGGTCAAGCCGGAGGTACTGCTCATGGATGAGCCGACCAGCGCACTCGACCCCATTTCAACCTCGAAGATAGAGGAGCTGGCACTGGAGCTTAGGGATAAACTGACCATAGTTATCGTTACGCATAATATGCAGCAGGCGGTGCGTATCGCCGACCGTACGGCATTTTTCCTAATGGGCGAGGTGATCGAGTACGGCAGGACGGAAGAAATGTTTGCAGATCCGCGTGACAAACGTACCGAGGACTATATAACAGGAAGGTTCGGATAAATATGAGGACGAATTTTGATAAACAGTTGAATGAACTGAACGAGGAGCTTACCGAAATGGGAGCCATGTGCGAAACGGCTATCTCCACAGTGGCGGACGTGCTGCTCGGCGGCGACACGGATATGCTCGGCGCAGTGCATGAAACAGCGGCACAGATCGACCAGATGGAGCATGACGTTGAGGAAAAATGCCTGCGGCTTATATTGCGTCAGCAGCCGGTCGCGCGCGACCTGCGTACCGTTTCGTCGGCGCTGAAAATGGTCTATGACATTCACCGCATCGGAGATCAGGCGGCGGATGTTGCCGATATAATGCAGTTTATGGACGCGCCGATAGAGACGGGCAGCTTGCACATAGGGGAAATGGCACACGCCACGATAAAAATGGTCAATGAAAGCATAGATTCATTTGTACAAAAGGATTATGAAAAGGCGAACGGCGTGGTTGCATACGACGACGTGGTGGACGACCTTTTTGATAAGGTGAAGTGCGAGATAACCGAGCTTATCCGCTCGTCAGGCGCCGATGCACAGATGTGCCTCGACCTGCTGATGACGGCGAAATACTTTGAGCGTATCGGCGACCACGCCGTGAACCTGACGGAAAATGCGCAGGAGTTCC
>USQH01000008.1 GCA_900556765.1 uncultured Oscillospiraceae bacterium | reverse complement strand
ATATAAATTTTATAAGCAAATGAATTGTGTCAAATCGAACGTTGTTTTATGTGATACGATTGTAATAATCACATTTTTTATAAAAATGCTTTATTTTTTTGCACAGTATGCTAAAATGGAATTAAAGAAATTTTTCTTTTTCTGAAATACACATTTTTCTAATGGGGAGGAACAGTTATTATGAAAAAAGTCAGCAAGGTCCTGTGGGGTCTGGTGTTAGTGGCGTTCGGAGTACTGTTTGCACTTACCGCTCTTGATGTTATCGACGTCAACATATTTTTTGACGGATGGTGGACACTGTTCATCATCGTTCCCTGCACAATCGGACTTATAACCGAAAGGGATAAGACCGGCAATCTCATCGGTGTACTGATCGGCGTTTTCCTGCTGCTGTGCTGTCAGGATATTGTGAGCTTCGACCTGCTTTGGAAACTGGCCGTTCCCGCTGTAATTATCATTATAGGTTTCAAGATGATATTCGGCGGAATTATCGGCGGTAAAAGCGAAAAAATCATAAAAGAGCTGGAGGCTAACGGCGGTCAGATGAAGAACGGCTTTGCCGCGTTTTCCGGCACAAATATGAATTTTGCCGGAGAGGTGTTTGAGGGAGCGGAGCTGACGGCTGTTTTCGGTGGAATCAAATGCGACCTGACTAACGCTATCATTGACAGAGATTGCGTTATAAAAGCGAGCGCTATATTCGGCGGCATTGATATTATCATGCCGGACAACGTAAATGTGAAGATAAACTCTAACTCGATTTTCGGCGGTGTGTCGGATAAAAAGCACGCCGCGGCAAGCGGCAACTCGGTTACCGTGTATATAAACGGCAACTGTATGTTCGGAGGTGTGGATATTAAATGACAAAGGTGCAGATGGTAATTAAGTACCTTGCGATAGCCTTTGCTGTCGTACTCTGCGTAAGTATCATCGGCGGCATTGTAACTGCGATCGCGTCGGTTACATCACTTTTCGGAATAAAAGGAGCGGTGGGCGATACGCAAACCTACGGCATATCGGGCGAAATAAGCGAACTGCGCATAGACATCGGTGCGGCGGAGCTTGTTATCGCGACCGACGATGATTTCCGTGTGGAGAGCAATTTAAAGCATCTGACCGTTAAGCAAAATGACGGTGTTCTGAAAATCGAAAATAAAAAGGGCTTTTGGAACTCCTATAACGCTGCGGCAAAGCTGACGCTGTATATTCCCGAAGGAACGGAATTTCGCAAGGCGACGGTTAAATCCGGAGCAGGAAGTGTCACAGTCGACAGCCTGACGGCGGACGAGCTGAAACTCGATTTGGGCGCCGGTGAGGTAAATATAAACGAACTGTCGGCAAAGCGCCGCGCCGATATCGACAGCGGTGCGGGAAAGGTGACCATTAACGGCGGCAGTCTTGCAGATCTTGACTTTGACATGGGTGTCGGAGAAGTGAATTTGACAAGCAGGCTGACCGGCAAATGTGATTTTGATATGGGTGTCGGATCGTCCAAGCTGGTACTTATAGGCTCGAGCGACGATTACCGCGTTGATATTGATAAGGGCATCGGCGATGTAACGGTCAACGATGTTAAAGTTGCGGACGGCGCCGTTTTCGGCGGCGGTGACAACAGAGTGGAAATCGACGGCGGCGTCGGAGCCATTACTATCAAATTTCAAAATGCAAACTGAGGCGGCTGACAGCAATTTTTGCAGATTTCTGTAATCTTTTTATTTATCAAACTAAAAATGCGGGTAGCGACACTGATTTGTGCCGTTATCCGCGTTTTTTAGTTTGATAGACAAAGATTGTTCATCGGGTGATCGGAGTCATACCACGATTTCGGCGCGGCTGCCGCCTGAACGGTCCTTTTTGACCACGATCTGGCGGTCGATGCGCTGTTTCAGCTCCGCAACGTGGGATATGATACCGACCAGACGGTTGCCGCTTGACAGCTCGGATAGGGCGTTCATCGCCTGTGACAGCGATTGCTCATCCAGCGAGCCGAAGCCCTCGTCGATGAACATGCTGTCAAGCCGCACTCCGCCCGCCGACGACTGTATCTCGTCCGACAGACCGAGAGCGAGGGAGAGCGATGCCGTGAATGATTCGCCGCCCGACAAGGTGGAAACACCGCGTACAGAGCCGTTGTAGTGATCCACGACATCCAGCTCAAGTCCGCTTTGCGAGCGCTTGTTGTCGGCGTCTATGCGCCGACGCAGCTCGTATTGACCGCCGCTCATCGTCATCAGTCTCAGATTGGCGCGGCGTATGATTCGGTCAAAATAGGTGGTCTGAACGTATGTTTCAAGGGCGATTTTGTCCTTGTCACCGACCGTGCCGCCGGCTGTGTCGGCAAGCGCCTTTACCCATTTCCAGCGTTCCTCCGCGCCGCCCAGCGCTCTGCTCCGTTCGGCAATGTCTCGTCTTGCGGCGGCGTTGCCGCTCATACGGGCACACAGCAGGTCGCGCCGCCGCTGCTTTTGTGCGCGGCTTTCCGTAACGGCGGCACTGTCATGAGAGAGCACGTCCGTATCGGCGGCAGTTGTGTCCTTTAGCTGTTCGGCAAGCGCCTTTGCGGCGGCACGTTTGGCAGTCATTTCGGCGTCCATACGCTCGTATTTTTTCTTGGAATCAGCAAGTGCGGCGTCCATTGCGGCTTTTTTGTTGCAAAGCTCGTCAATCACACGCTTTGCGTCGTCACGGCTTTTGAACGGCAGATTTGACGCGGCTTTTTCACGCTCTCTGCGTGCCGCGTTCAGCTCGGCGGTCAGCCGCGCAAGCTCCTGCTCAAGTTGATTTAATGTCACACGCGCGTATTCCTGCTCCTTTTCGAGGGTTGGCAGTGCGGCATCGGCTTGCTTTTTCCGTTTTGCGTTTTTTTCGGCGGCGTCGGCGACAGCTTTCAGGGCTTTAAGCTGCTCTGCAAGCCGCTGTGAGCATTGTGCTATCGCCGTCGGCAGTGCACATTTTTCACATTCGCCGACAAATTCGGCACTCAGGCGCTCAATCTCTTTGCCGAGCGATATCGCCTGACCTTTAAGCTCACCGGCGGCGGTGCTTGCCGCTGCGGTTTCGGCGGAAATGGCATCGCGCTCTTTTTTAGCCGCGTTGACCGATTCCTCGCTCGGCGCATCGGGGGTGAGTAAAGCAGGTGACGGATGTTCACATGAGCCGCAAACCGGGCAGGGAACACCCGATTTCAGTCCGATGGCGAGCACGCCTGCCTGTTCGTCCAGCCATCTGCGTTCGAGGTCGGCGGCGTTTGCCGCCGCGGTTTCATTTTTCAATTTCAGTTCGTTGTAATGCTTAAGTGCGTTGTTATATCTTTGCTTTAACTCATTATATTCACTGAGCTTTTTTGAAACTTCACCGAGCCGTTTCATACGCTCGTCGGCAAGCGATTTTTCGTTGTTTGCGGCAACAAGCTCCGCGTCAGCCGACGCAAGCTTTGCCGACAGCTCCTTTGCCGCGGCGGTCTGTGATATGAGCCGCTGTAACTGTTCCGACTTTTCCGCACGCTGCTTTTCGGCGTCGGTAATATCGGTTTGAAGTTTTGCAATGCTTTTGTCAGCGGCGTCGAGCGCATCGTAGGAGGCGAGCTTTTCGCGTATGCTTTCACTGCGCGCGATAAGCCCCTCGCGCTCGGATAACTTTGCCGTCTCGGCGTCGTATGCGGATTTCAGCCGACCTAATTCGTCGGCATTGTCGGCAATGAATTTTTCGGCGGCGATCATTTCATCGTGTGCTTTTTTTGCGTTCTCCGCCTTGCCAAGCTCGCGGTTAATCTCCTCCAGCCGCTTGTTATCGGCGGCAATCAGCTCGTCAAGATGTTTGAGAACAGCGGTGTCCTCCTCGCCTATGCGGTCAATAAGCTCCAGCGCTTGTGCAACGGGGAGTAATTCATAGCTTTGCAAATCCGCAAGCGGCTCGGCACATGGGCTGTCGCTGTCACAGCGGACTCCTGCCGCCGCCTGTGCGAGCGAGCGGTTAAGCTCGCCGAGCTGCCCGTTCAGCTCACGAAATTCCGCTTTAAGCCGCTCCTGCAACCGCTGATATATCTCGGTGCGAAAGACCTTGCGGAATATTTTGCTGCGTTCGGCGGTCGGAGCAAGCAGCAGCTTCAGAAAATCACCCTGAGCGATCATGTCAATCTGCGTAAATTGGCTTCGGTCGACGCCGATCAACTCGCACACGGCGCGCGTGACCTCCTTGACCTTGGTAACGGTCGAGCCGTCGGGGCGAACGAGCAGAGCGTCGGCGGCTTCCGTTGTTGTGCCGCCGCCGCGTTTGGACGGACGGGTATATTCCGGATTGCGGCGAACGGTGTATCGACCGCCGCCATAGGCAAATTCCAGTTCAACATATGTGGGAGTTGCGGCGTCGGCGTATTTGCTGCGGAACGCATCGGGCTGGCGTGTACTGCCGCTCGCCTCGCCGTAGAGGGCAAAGGTAATGGCGTCGAAAATGGTCGTTTTGCCCGCGCCTGTGTCACCGGTGATGAGATACAGCCCGTTTTCACCGAGCTGTTCCATGTTCACGACCGTTTTACCGGCGTACGGCCCGAATGCCGACATCGTTAGCTTCAGCGGTCTCATAGCTCATCCTCCGTCAGTTGTTCGATTATGTTTTCGACAAATTGCGCCTGCTCGTCGCTCATTTCACAGCCCATTTGCAGTGCGTACAGCTCGCCGAACAGTTGGAGCGGCGATTTTTGCTCCGCATCGGCGGCGCCGTCAATAATCCCGGCAGAGCGGGTGCGCGAATTGTCATAATCGAGCCGCATGATGTTTGGGTATATCGAGCGCAGCTTTCCGATAGCGTCGGGCACATCCTCCTCGTCGGTCAGAGTAACGCGTATATAATCATTCGTATCGGTGCCTGCGTAGTTTTCGCGCAGTGTGATCTCGTCGTAACTGCCGCGTATTTCGCGCATATTGCGCAGCGGTGTAAGAGGTATCTCCCGTATGTCGACGCTACCCTTTTCACCGAGGTCGACGATGGTGACCGACTTTTGCTGTTTTGATTCGCTGAATGAGTATTTGAGCGGCGTGCCGCAGTATCGCACGGTGTCGCGCATGACCCTCTGCGGGCGGTGAATGTGACCCAGCGCAACATAGTCAAATCGGTCAAAGAGGGATGCGTCCACGTTGTCGATGCCGCCTGCAGTGACCTGCTCCGATTCGCTCGTGATCGCGCCGGTTATAAATTGGTGACAAACGAGTACATTTCGCTCGCCGTCGTACAGTTCGGTTTGATTGATGACAGCGGCGACAGCGTCGTTGTAGCTTGTTATTTCGCGGTCTGGAAAAAAGCGGCGAACGGTCGCAGGCTTTATAAAAGGCAGCAGCCATATCCGCACGGCGCCGTATTCATCGGTCAGGCGAAAGTTGCGGCACTGACCGTCAAAAACAGGCGCAATATGTATTCCGCAGCCGTCCATCAGCCGCGCACCGAATGAAGTGCGTTCGGCCGAATCGTGATTGCCGCTGATAATAAATGTCGGCAAATTACGGTCGGCAAGCGCGCTGAGAAAGCGGTCAAGCAGGCGCACTCCCTCGGCCGGCGGCACAGGCTTGTCGTATATATCTCCGGCGATAATGACGCCGTCGGGGTGTTCGCGCTCGGCAATATCGAGTATTTGCGCGAGAATGTATTCCTGATCCTCGAGCATGGAAAATTCGTTTACCCGTATACCTATATGCAGATCGGACAGGTGCATCAACCGCATCGGTCGGCCTCCTTAGTTGATTTTGCGCCGCAAAATCAGTGCCTTTTGCGCCTTGTTTTCCGCGGCGTTCGGATAATTGTATTATAACACCGCCGTACGACCTCTTTCAACCGCATTTTTTGCTCGTCCGTGTGCCTCCGAAAGGTCTGTCGGTGCTTTTCATTTGCAAAAAGGTGTGGTATAATCGTCAGTATAAAACAAAAAAGCACGCCGCGGACGCCCGTTTCGGGCGGCAGTGCGTCGGCAAATGAGGAAAATCAATGAAGAAAAACGACATTTTAACGGTCACGGTCGACGGAATGACCGCCGAAGGCTCCGGGGTTGCACATCCCGACGGAATGGCTCTGTTTATTAAGGGCGCGGCTGTCGGGGACACCGTTTCGGTGCGTGTGATAAAGGTCAACAAGCGCTACGCTATTGCAAAAATTGAGCAGGTGATTTTGCCGTCCGCCGACAGAGCGGACAACGACTGCGCCGCATTTCCATCCTGCGGCGGATGCGCCTTTCGCCACATAAGCTACGCCGCCGAGTGTCGCATAAAGCGCCGCCGCGTGCAGGATGCGTTGACACGTATCGGCGGTATCGACGTCGCTGTCGACGATATCGTTGCATCCTACGCCGACAGCGGTTACCGCAACAAGGCTCAGTACTCGCTCGCCCTTGACGGTGGACGGCTCAAAATCGGTTTTTACGCCGAACGCAGTCACCGCGTTGTCGATTGCCGTGAGTGTGCGCTCCAGCCGCGTGAATTTGCCGATATCATCGGCGTGTTTGAGCGGTTTATCGAGCAAAACAGCATTACGGTCTATGACGAGACGAGCGGCAGCGGACTGATGAGAAATATTTATATTCGCCGCGCCGAAATGACGGGCGAAATAATGGTATGCGCCGTTATCAACGGTACGGAACTGCCCGCTGTCGATAGATTGACGGAAATGCTCCGCAACCTGCTCGGCGAGCGGCTGAAAACGGTGGTGCTGAATATAAATCGCGCACGCACCAATGTCATTTTGGGCGAAAAATGCGTGCCTGTCTACGGTGACGGATACATTACAGACCTGTTGTGCGGTGTAAAGGTGCGTATCGGCGCGCTGTCGTTTTATCAGGTCAACAGAACCATGGCGGAGCGCCTGTACGGAATTGCCGCCGAGTTTGCCGAACCGAGCGGAAAAACCGTGCTTGATCTGTACTGCGGCGCAGGTACGATCGGGCTTTCGATGGCAAAGGCGGCAAAGGAGATCGTCGGCGCGGAAATAGTTCCGCAGGCGGTGGAGGATGCAAAATTTAACGCCGCCGCAAACGGGATAAATAATGCACGATTCATTTGCGCCGATGCATACGAAGCGGCGCGCCGCTTCGAGCGTGAGGGGATACGCCCCGATGTTGTTGTGGTCGATCCGCCGCGAAAGGGACTTGAGGAAGGTTTGCCGCGCTTTATCGCCGAGAACTTTCACCCCGAGCGAGTGGTATATGTCTCCTGCGATCCCGCCACTCTCGCGCGCGACTGTGCCGAATTTGAGCAGTCGGGTTATCGCGTATGCCGCGCCGTGCCGGTCGATATGTTTCCACGCACCCATCACGTCGAGACGGTAGTACTTTTGACAAGGAAAGTTAACGAATGAAAAATACGGAATTTGAGAAATGCACGAACAGAAGAAAGTGCGGAGGCTGTCAGCTTCAGAATATGACTTATGCCGAACAGCTCAGCTTTAAACAGGTCAAGGTCATAAAGCTCCTCGGCAGGTTTCATCATGTCAGCGAGATAATCGGTATGGAAAGACCGTTTCATTACCGTAATAAGGTGCAGGCGGCGTTCGGAGAGCGCGGCGGCAGGATAATCTCCGGTGTGTACCAGTCATCGACTCATAATATCGTACCGGTTGACAGTTGCATGATCGAGGATGAAAAATCCGACGCGATCATCGTCACGATACGCAGACTGCTCGCAGAATTTAAACTGCGCCCGTTTAACGATACAACCATGCGCGGCTTTTTGAGGCACGTTCTTGTGCGTCGCGGGTTTACGAGCGGACAAATAATGGTTGTCATGGTAACGGGAAGGTCGGAATTTCCGTCGTCGGCAAAGTTCGTGAAAGCGCTGTTGGCGGCACATCCCGATATTACGACAGTCGTACAGAATGTCAACGACAGGTATACGAGCCTTGTCTTGGGTGAAAAGAGCCGCGTGCTGTACGGCAGCGGATACATTGAGGACACGCTCTGCGGATGTCGGTTCAGAATTTCGCCCAAAGCGTTTTATCAGGTGAATCCGACGCAGACCGAGGTGCTGTATTCAAAGGCGGTGGAGTTTGCTCAGCTTGACGGCTCGCAGACTGTGATCGACGCCTACTGCGGAACGGGCACTATCGGCATCATCGCCGCGGCAAAAGCAAAGGCAGTTATCGGCGTGGAGCTTAATCCCGACGCTATTGCCGACGCAAAGGTGAATGCAAAGCTAAACGGAGTTGAAAACATCTCATTTTACAAAAACGACGCAGGCAAATTCATGGTAAACGCCGCGGCGGACGGATTTAAGGCGGATGTGGTTATTATGGATCCGCCGAGAGCAGGAGCAAGCCTTGATTTTTTGCGGTCGCTCGCCGTGCTTTCGCCCAACAGAATCGTTTACATATCCTGCAACCCGGAAACTCAGGCGAGAGACATCGGATTTTTGACCCGAAAGGGGTACAAGGTCAGACGCATACAGCCGGTCGATATGTTTCCGCATACAGAACACGTTGAGTGTGTGGCGATGATGGAGAAATGCGGCAAAGCGGTTCACGGTGCGCGCCGCGGATAAGGAGAAACGTAATGAGTCACAATATACACATTCGGAAATACAACGAAACTGACGTGCCTGCCATGGTAGACATATGGAATGAGGTGGTCGAGGACGGAATCGCGTTCCCTCAGGAGGAGTGCCTGACAGACTCGTCCGGCTCGGATTTTTTTGCGAGCCAAAGCTACTGCGGAGTCGCCGAGGACACGGACACAGGCAAAATTCTGCACCCGAATAATGTGGGCAGATGCGGTCACATATGCAATGCAAGCTACGCTGTGGCATCGGCAAGCAGGGGACTGCATATCGGCGAGAAGCTTGTGAGAGATTGCATAACCAGGGCGCACGACATTGGGTTCAGAATTTTGCAGTTTAACGCGGTGGTGAAAACGAACATACACGCCCGACATTTATACGAGCGTATCGGCTTTCATCAGCTCGGAACGATACCCGGCGGATTTCGGCTCAAAAGCGGCGAATACGAGGATATATGCCCATATTATATCGAGGTGTAGACTGTCCGATCAGCCGTTTGCCGACGCAAAACGGTAATTTGCATTTTTAATCGTAGTATAAACAAAGAAGTCGCGCGCCGTTTATATCGGCGTGCGACTTCTTTAACTGTGTGATTTTTTGACCGTAAATACGGCTTATGCCTTTCCGACAGAGCCGAACAGCTCCATTTTCTCCTTAACGGTGGCTTTGATAGCCTCAAAGCCGGGAGCGAGCAGCTTGCGCGGGTCAAAGCCCTTGCCCTGCTGATCCTTGCCTGCCTCGATGTACTCGCGAGTAGCGGCGGCGAAAGCAAGCTGGCACTCGGTGTTAACGTTGATTTTGGAAACGCCGAGGGAGATAGCCTTTTTGATCATGTCGGCTGGGATGCCTGTGCCGCCGTGAAGAACGAGCGGCATAGTGCCGGTAAGTTCCTGAATCTTTGCAAGAGTTTCAAAGGAAAGTCCTGCCCAGTTTGCGGGATATTTGCCGTGGATATTGCCGATGCCGGCGGCAAGCATGGTGACACCGAGGTCGGCGATCATCTTGCACTCGTTCGGGTCAGCGACTTCGCCGGCGCCGATAACGCCGTCCTCTTCGCCACCGATGGAACCGACTTCCGCTTCAATGGAAAGACCGAGCTTGTTGCAGGTCTCGACCAGTTCCTTGGTCTTTGCGATGTTTTCCTCAATCGGATAGTGAGAGCCGTCGAACATTACCGACGAGAAACCGGCGTCGATGCAAGCCTTTGCGCCCTCATATGAGCCGTGGTCAAGGTGCAGAGCGACCGGAACGGTGATGCCCAGTTCCTCGATCATGCCTTTGACCATGCCAACGACCGTCTTGTATCCGCACATGTACTTGCCTGCGCCCTCGGAAACGCCGAGGATGACCGGTGAGTTAAGCTCCTGTGCGGTGAGAAGGATAGCCTTAGTCCATTCAAGATTGTTGATGTTGAACTGGCCGACGGCGTATTTGCCGGCTTTGGCCTTGGTCAACATTTCCTTTGCTGATACCAACATTTTGTTAACCTCCGTAAATTTTGTTTTTACACAACTTATTATAAACGCCGAACGTTCAAAAATCAACGATTACGGCGTATTTTTATCGCTCGCTTGTGTGAAAAAGGCTTAATTTGCCGTGCGCGGGCGATGAAATCAACTTAAAAATGCGGTTTTTCGATGTTAAAGCACTGTTACCTGCAAGCCGCGCAGTACGTCGAGCACTTTTTCGTGCAGCGCACTGTCGAACGAGGCGGTCAGGGATGAATCAATGCAGATCTTCGCATTTGGATACGCCGACTGGAAAACTACGGCGTTTGAGATGACGCATATGTTTGATACCAGACCGCACAGTTCGATCTCGTCAACCTCGTCGGGCAAAAGTGCGCGCACGTCATCGGTCATATCCAGCCCGAAAGCCGCCTTGTCAAAGCCGACGGCGCCGACTTCGTCGAGAGCTTTTGCCGTTTCGCCGTATATCTGCCAGCCGTCGCTGCCTTTTATGCAGTGCGCCACCGGCAAAAATTTGCCTTCGCGGGTGGAAAGATAGTCGTCAAAATGAGTGTCGCGGGTGAAAAAGACATTGCCGCGTCCGTATTCGCGGATTCGGTCGGTAATCGGCGCGTCGAGCAATTCGGCACCCTCGAATCCGAGCGTGCCGTCGACGAAATCCTTTTGATAGTCGACTACAATAAGTATTTTTTTCATGTTATTTTCTCCGTTTTCGTAAATATTGTTTCCGCTGTGCGGCACTGAATATTACTTTGTCAGTCGGCATCTTCGATGCCCCAGCCGTCCACGCCTGCGCGCTGCATTGCTCCAATGGTCTTTTGATACAGTGCGTCGTAACCGTTTTCTCGCTCGAGCGACCATATCAGGTCCTTTACGCGCTGGCGTTCGGTGATGCCGTCAACAGGACACTTTGATTTCACTACCGGAAGCCCTGCCGATTTGACCGCGTGGCGAATCTCTTTTTCATACGCCAGTATCATTGGGCGAATGGTGTATATATCTTTGCGTGACATATAGCTTACCGGCGAAAAACAGCCGATGTTGCCGCCGCGCAGTAAATTCATGTAAAAAGTGACCACGGCGTCGTCCAAATGATGACCGAGAGCGACCTTGTTGCAGCCGACTTTCTTCGCCTCGTCGTGCAGAATACCGCGTCGCATTTTCGCACACAGCGAGCATGGATTTTTCTCTTTCCGCGCGTCGAATATCAACTCGCCGAGCTGTGTGCGGCGTATAATATACTCCACGCCCAACCGCTCTGTCAACTTTTCGATTTCGGAGTAGTCACATTCCGTGCCGCCGAAACACGGGTCGAGGGTAATGGCCTTAACCTCGTACTTTTTCGGATAAAATCGACGCATTTCGCACAGCGCGGTCAACAGCGCGACCGAGTCCTTGCCGCCTGAAACGCCGACGGCAATCACGTCACCGTCATCAACCATCTTATATTTTTGCATTGCCGAGCGCATACGGCTCATCAGCTTTTGCATATTACATATCACATCCCGATTGACATTATACCGCCGCCAATGCCTGCCGTCAATGCCCTTTGCGGCGTTACTTGCGCACGGCAAAGCATTGCTTTCAAGTGTTTATTTGCAAAAAAATTATGTCTTCGAGGGCGCGCACCCCCGAAGACGCTGTTTTGTATCTGCTTAAAGCTCGTTTAAAATCGAAATGTTACAGATATTGTTATTTTGTTTTTCCGATGTCGAGTATCAGACCGTCGCTGCCCATGACAGACGGCAGCTTACCGTCCCACTTGTTCCACTTGACGTACTCAACATAGTCGGGCGACTTGGCGAGCGCGTCCTGAATGAGCTTGATGCTTTCCGCCTCTGCTTCGGCCTGAGTGATCTTCTGCTTTGCCTCGACCTCAATGCGTGCCAGATCCTGTTCCGCTTTCAAAGCGTTCTGCTGAGCGGTCTGCTTGGCTTCGACGGCGGCGTTAAATTCCTCTGAAAAATCAAAGTTGACAATGTTGAAGATTTCGACCGCGATGCCGTACTGACCGATTTTTTCGGACAAATTAGCCTTTATCTGCTCGCTGACCGACTGGCGCTCGGTAATAAGCTCCTCGGCGGTGAACTGAGCGGCGACCGATTTTATGCTTTCCTGAACGGCAGGGGAGATAATGACTGTGCTGTAGTCTGCACCGACATTTTTGTAGAGTTTTGCGGACGAGCTGTTGTTGACATGGTAGTTGACCGCGACGATGTAAGATATTATTTGCAGGTCTTTTGAGGACGCAGTGCCCTCAGTTTCAATCTTTTGCGTGCGGTTATCTACCTTGACGACCGACTGCACAAATGGCGCTTTGAAGTGGATACCTTCGCTCAGCACTGTGTCGGAGACGGCGCCGAAGGTCATTACGACGCCCGAGTGACCTGCCGACACGACCGTAAAACAGGATAGTATGAGTATCACTGCGAACAGCGCCGCAATTGACATTAGGACAATATTGCGTATTTTTTTGGCTTTTGACATAATGAAATTCTCCTTTTATGTTTTATTATTGTTCACGAGCCGTGAGGAGTCTTTGTGAGCCGCGCGAAACACAAAAAGACTCATACACGGCGAATAAACGTGTATGAGTCTCATTCGTTAGGATCTGCCGAAAGGCGAAACGCCTTTGTGTTGACGGCAACATCTCGCACCGATACGGTGCGGAATTACTCCCTCATATTTGCAATCATAATACCATGACCTTTATGATTTGTCAAGTATTGTCGCATAATGTTTACGGATTTTTGCAAATCATCTCTGCTGAGCGCGGCGTTCAAGCCGCAGCAATACGGTCGACACCGGTACTACAAGCGCTCCGGCACATATATTTCCGATCATATGCGTCACGTCGTACGGCAGTCCCGCAACGATCCATGCAAGCATCGCCTTGAAACTCAGCCCGTACATTAGTGCCTGCGCCGGTGCGTACAGCGTGCCGAACAGCAATCCGTGCAGTCCGCACACAGCCATATAGACCGGTACGGCGACCCTTTTCGGCATGTTTTTCGGCAACAGCATGACCATCGCCCACAGCACCGCCCAAATGTAAAGATAGGGCAGCCACCACATTTGAAATCCGGTGTAAAGCCCATTTAACATGACGTAGACATATATCGGTATCAGCGCGCGTCTGCGATAGGTTACCGTATATGCAGTCGTAAACATTCCGAGCAGGTGAATGTTCGGCAAAAATTCCAGCAGGAGCTTTGACACGAACATAAGCGAGCCGAGCAGAGCGAAAAGCACCAAGTCGCGCGTTTTCAGCTTTTGCATTTACTTTCCGACTGCAAATTTGTAGGTCGTTCCGTCAACTATCTCGGTTGAGTCAACGCCTTTTGTCGCATATTCATCGCCGACATAAAATGCCCAGTAGGTTTTATCGACGTCATAGTCGTGAGTTTCGCCTGCGACCGTCTTAACGTACAGACCGGTTTCGCTTTCTTCACCGGCAATGAGTCCCTCTTTTTGGAGCGCTGCTCCGACATAAGTCTCGTCGGTGGTGATGTTGTAGTCTTTCTTTGTTCCGTCAGCGAACTCGACCGTAAAGGTAAAGCTGTGCTGAGACTGAGCCGCCTGTGAGGTGACTGCGGATGTAACTGCCGAGGTGGGTGCGGATGAATTGTCCGCTGCATTGTCCGAAGAGCATGAAACCATCAGTGCCGTGGCCGCAACCGACACGGTTATCATGAGAACGGACAGCAGTTTTTTAATACTGTTTTTGTTCATTTCATGATTCTCCTGAATTATAATATTTCGCATCGGGTGACAGACAGGCACGGTAATGTGCCGCCGGCGATCGCGGCAGTGTCGGTCATAAACGGGGCAAGTCTTCCGACTGCGAAGATAACAGCGCCTGTGCTCGCCGCCTTCTCAGCCGACTCGGTGCGGCCAATGGCGTTACACAGCTTAAGCTTTCGTTGCGGCGAAAGCCTGCTGCGGGCGAAAAAGGCATATCTTCTCACGGCGACGGGCTCGCGGGAGAATTTCACTCCGCTTCCTTATTAAGCTCCGTAAACAGGAGCGCCCCGAACCGTATGCGAGAAAAATTATATCATTTTTGGGCGTATAATGCAATAAGCGCAGTGCTTAATGGCTGTCAAAGTCGCTGCTTTAGGAAAATTGTCGGATTTTACAATGTAAGTGTGACTTTTATCTCAGTTTAGTGTGCCGATGTATAACGGCACATGATTTTCGCTGTATCAATATGTGCGGAGACAATAACCGCACTATTACTATTCAAAATTATCATAAAACATTCTGCCACGCTGTATCGTGCAAAATAATCGTCGAATGGTATACTGAACCGCACCGTGCGAAGTGTCGCACGTGACGATGCAAGGTGGGACCTTTTATATAGGGGATTATGGGACGATTATAGAACGATACGGCAAAACCGCCGCTCACATTTTTGTGAGCGGCGGTTACGCTTATTCAGCTAAATGCCGAAATACTTGTTTTTAAATTCCCCGAATTATTTACCGAGGATTTTCTGCTGCAGTGCGAGGAGGTCAGCGGCGTCTATGACTTCGTTGTCATCCATATTCGCATAATTCATTTCGGTTTCATTAAAGGTTATTTGACCGAGAATGTACTGCTGAAGCATAAGCAGGTCACTGGAACCAAGACTTCCATCCTGGTCAATGTCGCCTTTAAGTATATCATCTTCTACATTGTAAACGGTAATGGTGCCAAGGTCAAAGAGAATGACGCCGGTCAGCCACGAAGCGTCTGATCCGGTCGGCTCAAGAGCGCCGACAAGTCTGTATGTACCAGCTTCGGTAAAGGTATAGTTACCGTTTCCTCTGCCGACCTCAAACCATTTTGAACCAAAGCCGCTGCCGTTAAGGATCTCTTCGTTAGTCATATCCTTAACAAGGAAAGCGTTATAAACCTTACCTGTGGTAGCATTGCCTTCTTCATCGTAAACGGTAAAGGTATAGTCAGTCCACCAACCGCCGTTGGTATTCTTCAGATTATCGCCGACAAAAGCTGATGCAGGCATAACAGTGTAAGCGTCTTTTCCGGAGGGATCGTTTACCTTTAAGTCGCGCTGAATGGCGGCACCGGTATAAACATCTTCATAATCGCACTTACGGCAACGAATGGTGCTGGTGCCGGCAACTCTGTAAGTGTCGTGTCCGCCAAGTGAAGGAACATAGTTAGTGCGCTCGGTATTTCCGCAGTATTCACAAACGGTCTCGTCATAGCCTCTTGTTGTACATGTAGGAACAACGGTGTTAACTTCGCATTCATGCTTGGGGCAAGCTTTTACAGTGAAGGTGCAAAGAACAACCGGCTCGATGTCGGAATGTGAATTGCCGCTGGCATCCTTAACCCTCTCAAGCTTACCGCTGAGGGTGTACTCGCCGGCAACCTGGCAAATATAATCGATTGCACCACCGTTATATACTTTATAGCCGGTAGCTTTTTTACCGTTAGGATCGGTAATGGTAAGCCATGTAATCTTACCGGTATAAGCATCTCCGTCATGCTCGAACGGAATGGTATAATCGGTCCAATAGCCCGAAACGCCGTTTACCAGTTTATCGCCGACATACAGTTCGTCGGTGCTTAAGGTTACACCTTTGTCGGTAACGGGTATGACTTTGATATCGATTGTGCCGTTGTAAACGACGGTGCCGTCGGCTTCCTTAAAAACACGCGGAAGAGCCTTAACTTCAAAAGAAGCGAGGGTAAGAATGGTGCCGTCGCTCATTTTAACGGTGCAGGTCCATGTTCCTGCCTGATCAAGAGATTTTGCGTCGTTGTTGTTCCAACTGTTGATCTTGCCGTTTTTGAGCTGAGAGTTGAACTTCCACGTACCGTCGCAGTACCAGTTGGCGTTGTCGGCAATTTTACCGGTAACGGTTTCACCCTTGGCGTTCTGGTATGTAAAATCTTTGTCAAACCAGTCATCATTTGTTTTGATGCTATCGCCGACGTAAAGATCGGACTCAGTCATTTTGATGTAGCTGCCGCTTTCAGCGGTATAATCAGCCTCGATAACGGTGGTGATGTTGCCTTGCCAGTTATCCAAGCGGCTGCTTGCTGCGGATGCGCCGATAGTGCCGACTGCAAGCATTGACACTACCATGCACACGGACAAAACAAGTGCAAGATATTTTTTTGCGTTTTTCATTGTGAAATTTCCTTTCTTCCTGACGGTTTATGCCGACAGATAATATTACATATATATATTAACATATTTTACAAGAAATGTCCACACAGTTTTTTATTGATTTATTTGTATATATTTCACAATATTGTTTGCCCGTTAGTCGACGCAATCCTGTTATTAAAGCAGCGCTTTGTGTTACCTTTTGCTCGCCGTGACAAGGCACATGGTGAAGACTCCAACCAATCCGCCTATGCACAGACCGGAGATCAATCCTATCCAAAACATATGCTCACCTCTCAGTTCCGATTACCTCCGAAAAAATATTTTGAAACGGGTTCAAATATGGTTTACAATTATATTATGCACAAAATTTTCGGGCTGACGCTGCGAATTGACAAATTATACTTGATTTGCTATTATTCTTTTGAAAAAGAGATGATTTTTATGCCTAAAAACTATCAGAAAGAACTGGATAATGTAATACACACTCTCGTTGCGGAGCACAGGCGTCCGAGACTGCTGCTGCATAGTTGCTGCGGACCGTGCAGCAGCTATGTGCTGGAGTATTTGTCAAAATACTTCGATATCACATTGTTTTACTATAATCCCAATATTTTTCCGCGCGAGGAATATGACCTGCGCCTTGCAAATCAGCAAAAGGTGCTTGATTCCACCGACTGGGCAAAGCTTTTGCCGTGTGAATACGATCACACTGAATTTCTTACTGCCGTAAAGGGATTGGAGAGCTTGCAGGAGGGCGGCGAGCGCTGCACCGAGTGCTTTCGTCTGCGATTGGAGCGGACGGCAAAGGCGGCGCGAGACGGAGGATATGACTGTTTTACGACGACACTGACCGTCAGTCCGCACAAAAATGCCGAGTTGCTCAACAGGCTGGGCGAGGAAATCGGTAAAAAATACGGCGTAAGCCATTTGCCCGGCGATTTTAAAAAGCGTGAAGGCTATAAACGCTCGATCGTGCTGTCGGAGCAGCTTGGATTGTACCGTCAAAACTACTGTGGCTGCGAGTTTTCAAAGCGCGGATAGTTTTGTTGCGAAAAATGCGGCGATAATACCTATTGACAAATAATGTTTTAAGCTGTATACTAACTGTACTATTTACGATAGTACAGCTTTTTCGAAAAAATATTCTTATTCAATTGTATAATTACTATTATATTATAGTGGATTTGACGCCGCGGATGTGATATAATCATTTAGTAGTATTATGTGCCGCTTTATTGAGCTGGGTTTCGGCGCGTGACACATACGGCGCGGCGACGTACGAAGGGAGGCTGCGCTTTTGCGGTTTAAAGACAGATTTACTAAAATAGTACCCGTCTACGCATTTATTCCGCTGTTCATGTGCCTTGCGATAAATGCTGTCACTTATTACGGTACCAGAATATTCACGACCGGACGCGAACATATAGATATGTCTGTTCCTGCCGATGCGTTGATCCCGTTTGTGCCGCAGTGGATAATCGTATACGTTCTGTCGTATCTTTTTTGGGTTGTCGGATTTATCGTTATCGCACGGGAGAGCCGCGAGGTGTGCGGCGAGGTGCTTTGCGCCGAGCAGATAAGCAAGCTGATCTGCCTTGTTATATTTATGCTTCTGCCTGCGACCATGGTGCGACCGGAGGTCGGAAACAGCGTGTTTGACCGTCTCGTTGGGCTGATCTATGCGAGCGATCCGCCGGACAACCTGTTTCCGTCAATACATTGCATGGACAGCTGGCTGTGTTTTCGCGGCGCGCTGAAATGCAAAAAGGTCGGCAGGGGATACAAGGCTTTCTGCTTTGTGTTTTCGATACTTGTGTTTGCTTGCGTTGTGCTGGTGAAACAGCACGTTTTGGTGGATATTGCGGCAGGCGTTGCGGTAGCGGAACTGGGGTTGCTGATTTCTAAGTTGACAGGCGCCGGTCGAATTTATCGGTGTCTGAAAACCTGACAGGGTGAAGATATGAAAGGTGCAAAAAAATACATTTGGATGGCGGTATTTCTGTTGCTGATCCTGCTTACGGTGTATGTTGTAACGCAGCAGAACGACAACTTCACTCTCGCCGGATTTTTGCAGTACATATCCGCTGCATCTCCCGTCTGTCTGACGGCGGCTGTTTTGTGTGCTTGCGGCTTTGTGCTGTTTGAAGGGGCGAGCCTCAACTGCATATTACGCTCTCTCGGATATCGACGCCCGCTCAGACGCGGTGCCGTTTATTCGGCTGCTGACATTTATTTTTCCGCAATTACCCCGTCGGCGACGGGCGGACAGCCTGCATCGGCGTATTTTATGATGCATGACGGAGTGCCGGGCGCGACATCAACCATAACACTGCTTATAAATCTTGTTATGTATTCGGCGTCGCTCGTGACAATATCGCTGATTTGCTTTTTGATACGCCCGTCGATAATTATGAGATTCAGCACTCTGTCGCAAACGATGATAATACTCGGCGCGGTTGCGCAGATTGCAATCGGCGCTGTATTTCTCGTCATTGCTCTCAGCAGTAACACCTTTCGCCGCATTTCACGCTTTTTTATCGGTTTGCTGTGCCGTCTGCATATATTAAAAGATGCCGAGGGCAGCGCCGAAAGGCTTGAAGCGGCTCACCGTGAGTACAGTCAGTGCGTTGAGATCATAAAAAAAGACAAGCCGATGCTGATAAAAACCTTTTTGTACAATCTGCTTCAGCGCGGATCATTTATTGCTGTATCCATGTTTGTGATACTTGCCACTTCTGATATGTCGGCAATAGATGCTTTTGTTATTCAGGCGTTTATAGTTTTAGGCTACAATTACATTCCTCTGCCAGGCGGAGTCGGTGCTGCCGATTATCTGTTCTTTGACGGATTTGACAAAATGGTGCCCGATATTGTCAGTACCGAGCTTATTATGCGCGGGATTTCATTCTATGGCTGCGTTATTGTTTGCGGCTTAGTCACACTTATCGCCTACGCAGTCGGCAAGATAAAAAAATAAATGAGGAGAGTTGCAACATGATAGGCTACTTTGATTATTCGGTGTGGCTGACCTATTGTTCACTGTTGTCGGCGGCTGCCGGTATATTCATAACCTTTACAGGCAACGGTCACCCGTATATCGGAGCTATGTTTTTACTCTTTTCGGGGCTGTGCGACGCCTTTGACGGCAGAGTCGCACGCACCAAAAAGGATCGTACACAAAGCCAGATCAGCTACGGAATACAGATTGACTCGTTGTCCGATTTGGTGGCATTCGGCGTTTTGCCCGCCTGTATCGGTGCGGCTCTGCTTCGCCGTACCCTGATGACCGAGGCTGCTGATGCTTCGCGCTGGTGTTCGATAACTGCTCGTATACCCATTGCGGTGTTTATCATTGTTTTCGCAATATATATCATGGCGGCGTTTATTCGCCTTGCGTGGTTTAATGTAACCGAGGAGGAAATGCAGCGCAGCGGAAAAAAAGTCCGCGAGTTTTACACCGGTCTGCCGGTTACCTCGGCGGCGCTGATATTCCCCAGCTTTTTGCTTATCGAACACTTTTTATCGTACGATATTTCATTTGTTTACTACATTCTTTTGCTGGCTACCGCTGCGGCTTTCGTCTCAAAATTTAAAGTGAAAAAGCCTACTTCCGCCGGACTGCTGCTGATGGTCGGTGTCGGTGCGCTTGAGTTTGCCGTAATACTTATCATCAGGATGATAATGCGTCATGGCTGATAAAACGAGGGCAAGCGGATCCGATCGGTCGGCGCTGCTTGCCTTTTTGTACAACACAGCTGTCGGACGGATGCTGCTTCGCGGAATAAGCTGCCGCGGTGTATCGCGTATCGGCGGTAAATATATGGACAGTCGCCTTTCTTGTATGCATATTAGCCGCTTTATACACAAAAATAGTATTGATATGGACGAGTATGAGAAAGCCGACTATACTTCCTTTAATCAGTTTTTTACGCGTAAAATAAAGGCTGAGCGGAGACCTGTCGATATGTCTCCCGACAGCCTGATCGCACCGTGTGACGGACTGCTTTCGGCGTACAAGATTACCGACGGAGCCGTTTATCCGATCAAGCAGTCATATTACACTGTTGCCGATTTGCTCGGCGGCGACAGCGCGGCAAAGCTGTTTGACGGCGGAATTTGCCTGGTTTTCCGGCTGTGTGTGGATAATTATCACAGATACTGCTACATTGACAGCGGCGAAAAGGGCGAAAATGTATTTATCGGAGGGCGGTTGCATACCGTGCGTCCGATTGCACTTCGGCGCTATCCCGTTTTCGTGCAAAACAGCCGCGAGTATACAATCATGCACACGGACAATTTCGGTACCGTTGCTCAGATAGAGGTCGGCGCGCTCATGATCGGACGAATACTGAACCACCACGGCGCCGGCCGCATAAAGCGCGGCGAGGAAAAAGGTATGTTCCTTTACGGCGGCTCAACGGTGGTAGTGCTGCTTGAAAAAGGTGCCGCTCAGGTCGATGAGTTGTATTTCGACCGTACGGCGGCGGGTGAGGAGACGCCCGTTCGCTACGGGCAAAGAATAGGCAAAAAGTCCGATATTGAGGTAAGTTTATAATGAATGAAAGCAAAAACGGACAACAAAATAATTCGGAGGAGATTGCAGCCGAGATTTGTGCAGGCGATATTTCCGACAATCTTATCGACACTGACGGCGACGACGCCGGCAATGTCGATAAAGCCGATGACATCGGTATGGGCGGCGCAGACAATGAAGCTGTGAACGCTGCGGACTGCGATAATACCGATGCCGGCGATGACTCCGCAGTCACCGACAAAAAAAGCAAGCTAAAGGCACTTTTGAAAAAGATAACACAGTTCCTTTTTAATCCGCATATGCTTATTTGCTTCGGCATTGCGTGGCTGATAACCAACGGGTGGAGTTATATTTTCGTCGCTGTCGGCACATGGCTTAAAATCAGATGGATGCAGGTTGTCGGCGGAGCATATATGAGCTTTTTGTGGTTTCCTTTTACGCCGGAAAAGCTGGTTACGCTGATAATAGCGGTGTTTTTGCTCAAACTGATGTTTCCGAAAGATGAAAAAACGCTGAAGGTTCTGCACGACGAGCTGGAAACGCTGAAAAATAAATTTCGGACAAAGAAAGCCGAGCGAGCCGAGAAAAAAGGCAAGAAAAAATAACATTTGACTGAAACAGCCGCGAATATATGAGCGCGGTTGGAAGTCAAGATAATGTCAGAAGAAAAGCGAACATGTTTATTACTCCTTTCTCTATTGAAAAAAACCGACTGAAAAAACAATTGCTTTTTCGGTCGGTTTCGCTTTTTTTATTATGTTATTGTGTGCTGTGAATTTTATTTTGAGGAGCTGCTGTCCGATTTTTGGACGTAATCCTTAACCGATGGCTCCATATATGACCAGAAGCAGTCGGCAATAAGGCTCATTCCCTTGTCGTTCGGGTGATTAAACATACCGTATGCGTCGGTTTGCTCTCTGGCGCTTGAAATATCAATAAAGGTGTCGCCGTGCTTCTTCGCAACAGCGCGCTTTTCTTCCTCCAGTTTGTCGCGAACATACCATCCGAGCGAGTGGTAAACGACAGCGTCACCGTCGGGATCTAGCCAAGTGCGCAGATCGTCATAAGCCTTACCGAAGGTTTTCGGCGGATTTTCCATGGTATCGTAGGACTGGTCTACATTCGCGCCGAAGAACATGATTATAATATCGGCGTCAAATTCGCGCGCCTCTTTATAGTAATCTTTCGGAGACATATTAAAGAAGCCGCGTTCATATTCCGCAACCTGCAAAAGGGCAAATGACGCATCGGGACAAATGGTCTGCGTCTTTGCCATAAGCAAATGAACGTAGTCCTTTTCAATGGAGGTTGCTGCCATACCGCAGTCGTTGCTCCAGCCGATGTCGGCCTTGGGCGCGTGCTTGGTTATCGAGTTGCCGACAAACAGTATGCGAAGGCCGTCGTTCACCTTTCCGTAGGTGTAGTAATCAGCATCGTTTTGCGCGGTCGCGGGAACGATGTTTTCCTGCAGATCACGGTATGTAATCTGTGACGATGCTTCGGACGTAGTAACTGACGACATTTTTGATGACACTTCCTCTTTCGATGAGTTGACGGAATCGGGTGCATCGCCGCATCCAGATATGCAAAAGAGCATAGCGGTTAATACAAGCGCAGGCATGATTCTTTTCATATTAAATCCCTCTTGTTCCGAACTTTTGCTATTTTTAGATTATACTACTCGCGGCAATTTTAGTCAACCGCATGACAAGTATTTGACACTAAAAAATACGCGAAATGCAGAAAGTCCGAAAATAAATCAAAAACGCAGTAGCAATGTAATGACATATATAAATTTGT
>USQH01000007.1 GCA_900556765.1 uncultured Oscillospiraceae bacterium | reverse complement strand
TTTTATGGGGATAGGAAAAAATGTTTGGAATAAAGGCACCGAACCTAAAACGCCGATTCATCAGTGTTTTAAGCTTGCCCGAAGGCGTATAAAGGTACGGTCGATAGGTGAGGTTCGTTTATAACAAAAAGACTCGTTTTCTTCTTTCAAAAGCTTAAAATTATAAAAATGTGATAATTCGAGCAAATTATCTGCTTTCTTGCACTGATTTTTTCGTGTTTTCCTGTCCTTTTGCGCTCTGGACTTTTTTGCATCCTTTTTATCGGCGTTATTTTGCGTGCTTTATGCTTGTAAACAGCGGGACTATGTGCTACAATTATCAATAAAATCCCGCAATGAAAAGAGACTCGACAGGCTATGCACTCAGATAATATGCAATATTTACGCAAATTACCCACTCCGGAGGAAATAAAGGCACAGTTTCCCATATCCGAAAAATGCGCCGCTCTGAAAAGCGACAGCGACCGCAGAATAGCTGAGGTTTTTACAGGAAACAGCGATAAATTCCTGCTGATAATCGGGCCATGCTCCTCCGACCGCGAGGACGCCGTGATGGAATACGTCAGCCGTCTGCGCCGCGTTCAGGAAAAGGTCAGCGACAAGCTCATCCTTATCCCGCGCATTTACACCAACAAACCGCGCACCACCGGTCAGGGCTACAAGGGTATGCTTCATCAACCGAATCCGACCGAAAAGCCGGATATGCTGGAGGGGCTGATCGCTATCCGCAAGCTGCATACCGACGTTATTGAGCAGACCGGATTCGCCACCGCCGACGAAATGCTCTATCCCGAAAACTACCGCTACCTCAACGACATTCTCGGCTACATTGCCATAGGCGCGCGTTCCTCAGAAAACCAGCAGCACAGGCTGGTATCGAGCGGCATGAACATTCCGGTAGGCATGAAAAACCCGACCTCAGGCGACCTCAGTGTTATGCTTAACGCAATCGTTGCCGCTCAGGGCGGACACACCTTCCTTTACAGCGGATGGGAGGTAACGACGCAGGGCAATCCGCTTTGCCACGCGATACTGCGCGGCAGCGTTAACAAGCACGGCAATTCCCTGCCCAACTATCACTACGAGGATCTGATACGCCTGTACGATATGTACACGGCAAAAGGACTGAAAAACGTGGCCTGCATTGTCGACTGCAATCACTCCAATTCGGGAAAACAATATCTGGAGCAGATACGCATTGCAAAAGAGGTACTCCACTCCTGCCGACACAGCGAATCGGTACGGTCGATGATAAAGGGCCTGATGATTGAAAGCTACCTTGAGGACGGTTGTCAGCGGCCCGAGGAGGGCGTCTACGGCAAGTCGATTACAGACCCCTGTCTCGGCTGGGAGAAAAGCGAACGGCTGATACTGGAGATTGCCGACCTGCTGTAAACGACAGACATGAAAATTCAGCCGACATTCATATTTCCGATATACAAAAGCACGGCTGACATTCAAATTGCCGATAAAAAAGCACGGTTGAAATTAAAAGCACCGATAATAAATTACGACAAACAAAAACGCTTCGTATCGTTTGAACGGTACGAAGCGTTTTTCATCAGCAAAAGCTGCTTACTGAGCAGCGTTCATCTTTTTAACGATAGCCGATTTCTTGTGAGCTGCACAATTCTTGTGAATGATTCCCTTTGCAGCAGCCTGATCTATCTTCTTGACAGCGGCCTTTACGACGTCAGCTTTGTCGGCAGTGTTGTTGTCGATAGCTGCGTTAGCCTTTTTAATGGAGGTTTTCAGCGCAGAATTAACAGCCTTGTTACGGGCAGCTCTGACTTCGGCGATCTGAACGCGTTTCTTAGCGGACTTGATATTAGGCATACTTACACCTCCTTTAATCATCTGCATAAAATCTTTTTTAATAAGCAACAGTAATCATACCATTTATGTAGCCAAATTGCAAGCATTTTTTACAAGAATGGGGTAATAATTTTTATTTTTGCCTATTCTGCACATAATAATCGTAAAATTAATACATTCGGAGGCAAATATGTCCATCAGAACCGATCTGGCTCTAGAGCAAAGAGAGCTGAATCCGAACGCGACCGACGGTATTGAATACAAAGAAAAAAGCGTCGGAAATATAAAAATCACCCGAATAAAAATCAAAAATCAGGCAGGTGCCGACGCCTATTCAAAGCCGATAGGCACATACACCACTGTCGAAATGCCTCCGCTGACCGACAGCGGCGAGCTGAATGACGACGCCGTTGAAGCAATATGCGGCGAGCTTATCTCCTTTGTACCGAAAAAGGGACTGATACTGGTAGCAGGTCTCGGCAACACGTCCATCACGCCCGACGCAATAGGTCCGAAAGCTGCGTTCGGAGTGCTTGCAACACGGCACATCGAGGGCGAGATCGCGCGCTCGATCGGGCTTGACGATATGCGTCCGGTAGCGGTAATCGCTCCCGGCGTGCTCGGTCAAACCGGCATAGAAACGGGAGAAATAATCTCCGGCATTGCAAAGCTGATTCATCCCGCTGCCGTCATCGTTATCGACGCGCTCGCCTCCCGCTCGCTCAGTCGTTTAGGCTGCACGGTACAGATGTCCGACAGCGGTATCAGACCGGGTGCCGGTGTCGGCAACGCACGCACCGAAATAAGTTATCAGACGGTAGGCGCGCCGGTCATAGCGGTGGGCATACCGACCGTAGTTGACGCGGCAACGCTGGCACTTGACCTGACCGGGCACAAGTGCGACGACAAGATAAATCCGAGGGGTGCAAAAATGATCGTAACGCCGCAGGAAATAGACCTGCTTATCGAGAGGGGCGCCTCTACCCTCTCGCGCGCGATAAACTGGGCGCTGCAGCAGGAGCTTGATCGAGAAACGCTGATGGGATTGCTATGAAAGACGCATTTCGCGCGTTCGTGATGACGCTCATGATCGCCCTTGTTCCCATGCTGACATTTTCGGGAATGATACGAGCCGACGAGACCACGCGCAGTATCGGTTACGACGACAGCACGCCTGCTGCCGCGATCACCGACAGTGGCGTGACCGTATTCGGTGAAAGCTATTCGCCCATAATTGACCGATCAAAAATCAAACAGGCGCAGTCATTTCTGACTCCGCCCGTAATAAAGCTCGAATATTTGCTCATTCAAAAGATAGCTGCTCTGATTCCTCAGCCGGAGGAACAAGCACATTAACCACTCTCAGGCCGCTTTTTCGCGCGTAATTGAGAGTGTACTCTGTGCCGCCCTTTGTCCCGTTATACGCCGCGATAAGCAGCGACGAACGGTCGACCATGTAACGGTTGCGCCTGTGCATGCAACGCGGATCGTACCTATCGCTCAGGCATATGACCTCGTCCGCCGAGTCCAACAGGTCGGCATATCGGCTGCGGTCGGCACCCGACCACTGCTCCGACTGGCCGCTGAACGGAAGCACACATATCAGCCTGATGTCTGGATATTCTTTTTTTAAGTCGCAGACAGCTTCACCGAAAAGGAAATCGCCGCCGCGACAACCGCCGCACATAAAATCGGTATATCCGTCCAGCACAGCGCTCTCCACCGCCGAGCGTATATGGCCGTAAACCGTGTACTCGTCCTCATCGTAGAGATACAGAGCCTCAGGGCGGTGGCCTGTAAAACAGCAAACCTTGGTTCTGTTCATTATTTCTCGTTCAACAGGTTATTTAATTCCTGCATGAAGGTATTTATATCCTTAAACTGGCGGTAAACGGAGGCAAAGCGAACATAAGCGACCTCATCGACCGCTTTCAGCTTGTCCATTACCAGCTCGCCGATGTGAACTGTCGACACTTCGCGATCGAGCGAATTGCATATCGACGTCTCAATCTCGTCAACGATGCGCTCCATTGTGTCGAGCGACACAGGGCGTTTCTCGCACGCACGCATCAGTCCGTTCATCAGCTTTTCTCTGCTGAACGGTTCACGCGACTTGTCCTTTTTTATAACTATAATCGGCAGACTTTCAATAATTTCATAGGTAGTAAAGCGCTTTTGACAGTTCAAACACTCACGGCGGCGGCGAATACGCTCACCCTCGTCGGTCGGCCTGGAGTCTATTACCTTGCTTTCCTCAAATCCGCAATACGGGCATTTCATTGACAGTCACCATCCTACTGATTAGTTTACATAACAAATTATATCAACAAGTCGTCACAATTACAAGCACAAAATCACGCATAATTACTGATTTTGCACGAAATTAACATTTTCGAGCGCCAATGCAGTGCCTCCGTAAGCGACAGTTGCGGTTATATCGCCAATTTTTTCGATCGAACCGTCACTGTAAACGGCGTCAACCGACACGATCGCTGTTATTACGGCGCCGCTGAGAGTAAACTCAATACTGCGGCCAAGCTGCGCGGTAAGATAATCACGTTCTGTAGACGCATTTTTGTCGTTAAAGGAAGCGGTATTTCCTCCCGCACGCACGGTAAAAATATCATCGATCATATCGTAGCCGATGTCAACAACCGATTTCAGTTTCTCAACCGTATCGGCCGAGTCAAGCCCCGCATCGTTATAGATAGGCGCAGTATCGCTGTTTGACTGAAAACTGAGTACATGGACTCCGTTTTGATTTTCGCCATCGTCGCCCATTGTTTTCAACAGCACAACTATCTCGCTTTTTCCGTCGCGGTCAATGTCGACCACCTGCATCTGCGGCTTTGTCATGCTGTCGGATATACTCAGCCAATCAAAATAATTGCCTACTCCGTTGTTAACAAGCACAACTCCGTAAGGACGCACGCCGTAAAGGAACAGGCTGTGTTCCTCGGACGACGCGAGCAGAGGAAAAACATCGTTGTCGGCAACGGCAGGCGTATTGTCCGATTGGCTCGGTATTACAGGATATTCGCCGGAATCATCACCGCCGAGCAGTTGACACAGGTTAAATACCACGCTGATAAAAAGCAATACGGCAAGGGCGATACAGCATATACGCAAAGCGGCATTATTTCTTGTCCGCGAATGCTTCGATCCGGTAATAAGTTGTATGTCAGCCGACGGTTCGTCCGTAAATGAGACAGGCGCTTCACCGGTCGGTGCGACGGCTTTGACTATGTAATCATCGTCAAATGCGCTGCTGTCCTCCACCGGAGCATCAGCCGACAATTCGTCAGTCGCCTCAGTGCCAGCAGCATCTGTCTCTGCAAATGGCTCCGATTCGGCACTTGGGGTCGGCATATTAAATTTATTTTCGGCATTATTTTCGTCGTTTACAAGATCATTTGATTGCTTATTTGTTTTAACCGCCATTATTATCGCCTCACGATCCGTCACAATATGATAAAATAATAACTCATTTTGGCAAAAAAAGCAATATATCAATTATTTATTGAAATAAATAAGCGGCAGAGTTATAATTATATAAATATATTTTTTTGAAAGCGGATAGTAAAATGAAAACATATAAGGTCTATTTTATACGCCACGGACTGACCGCCGGCAATTTGAAAGGCCAGTACATCGGCCGCACCGACCTGCCTGTTATACCGGAGGGACTTGAAATGCTGCGGCGCATGAAAGATAAATACGTTTATCCCGACGCGGAGCTGTTTTACATCAGCCCGCTCAGCCGCTGCAAGCAAACGCTGGATGTGCTCTATCCCGACGCCGACGCAATTGTTGTGCCGGGACTGATAGAGTATAATTTCGGCGATTTTGAAGGAAAAACGCACGACGAACTGAAGGATAACGAAGCCTACCGAAAGTGGGCGGAATTTAACGACATTGACGCAGTTGTCCCAAACGGCGAAAGCACAGCCGACTTCATAAAACGCGTCGGAACGGCGTTCAACAGTATCGTACAGCACATGATGACCGAAGGAAAAACGACGGCAGTCGTATGCGCTCACGGCGGCGTGATATCTACCATTTTGGCAGCTTACGGACTGCCTCAGCAACCGATATCGCACTGGGAATGTCTGAACGGAAAAGGCTACTGCGCGATCATAAATCCGTCGATTTGGATGCGCGGAGGTATGTTTGAGGTTGCAGGATTGGTGCCGTTTGAAAAGGAAATCGACGAAACCGACGAAATCGAATGACCGTCGCACGATCGCATAACACATATTGTATAACTGCATAAAAATCAGCAAAAGTTTATAGGTTTTTCGGTTGTAAGCAAGACATGGGCGAATTAACCGCCGTGCGGTTATAAAAGTCAGAACTTTTACATAGAGTTGTATAGCATAAAACCGCTGTTTGGGTACAATTTTCCAAACAGCGGTTTATTATCGGAAAATCATCGCAAAAAGCGTGGATGGAGCAAAGTTCCATCCACGCTCTTATTCATATGATAATCATTCAATCAGCGTCTTTATCCTTTGGCGCGAAAAAGGCACAGCCGGTCGCACGCAGGCGTTCGATCATTGTCTCCAAACTGCTGCGCTCGGTATTGAAATGCTCTGCCAAACAGTCAAGACACAAAAACTCGGTTGCCTGACGGTTCACCGTCTTTCGATAAAGGCCGACCTCATCACCCGTAAGATGCGCGCCGCACTTATAGCAATCGGACATTATTTTTTGACCGGTGTTACACGGTAAACGATAGCATCGTGCTCATCGATCCAAGTGCTCATCGAATCGTCAACACAGGTGAACTTCTCGCCTGTCAACACGTTGTGAACCTCAAACTTAAGTCCGCAGTCGGCGGGATAACCGATATCCTCAAAGTAAACAGGCAGCATTGCTCTGTAATCGTTGAAGTTGAATATACCGATTGCAAAGTCGCCGTTTTCCAGTTTGCGGGCAAGAACGACTCCATCCTTATCCCAACTCTGAGAAAGACGAAAAGCCTGTCTGCATTCGGGATCCTGATTGATACGGATAAGCTCTTTATTTGTGATCAGCTTCAAAGTTTCTTCGTCCATGCTGCGAATATCACAGCCGAGCATGAGCGGAGAGCCCATAATGCACCAAACCGAGAACTGCAGCTTGTAATCACGCGCGTTGCATCCGTCGGAGCCGACATTGCCCTTACCGAACATACCGACAGTCAGCATATCCATATCATTAAAGCAGCCGGGTGTATTATAGCACATTTTATCAATCTGGCTTGTTGAAATATCCTTGAACGACTTGAAATTGTCCACGATATCATATGTAGAACGATACATATGGGCGCCGGTCGCGCGGATCCACGAGAAAACGTCGTCCTGACCCCAGTTGCAGGCTGAGAAAAGAATATCCTTGTCGGTAGCACGCAGAGCGTTGCCCATGCGATGATACAGCATTTCACCGGGCAGACCCTTATGCGGACGGAAGCAGTAATCATATTTCAAGAAGTCAATGTCAAAATCGGCAAATGTCTCCGCGTCCAAGAACTCGTGACCGTAGCTGCCAGGATAGCCGGCACAGGTGCGTACGCCGGCGCAGGAATACATACCGAATTTAAGTCCTTTTGAGTGAACATAGTCGGCAACTGCCTTCATGCCGTTCGGGAATTTCTCCGGATCGGCTTCCATACGCTGAGTTTCCGGATTGCGCTGTCTCTTTGCCCAGCAGTCGTCGATAACGAGATAGTTGTAACCGGCGTCAAGCAGTCCGTTTTTTACCATCGCATCTGCCGATTCCTTTATCATATCCTCGCTTATCTTTTCGCCGAAGGTATTCCATGTATTCCATCCCATAGGCGGTGTCTTTACTATCATTTTTTAGCCTCCCATAAAACATAATGTCAGTTAATTATAATAGTACAGTAAAAAAATACCATTGGCATTATAACCATTTTTGAAATGATTTTATTGTAAAACCGTACTGAAATCGCATTTGCAGTTATTGAAAGCCGTCTTTGTCCACATCATACGCAATCAAAAAATCGCAATTTATTGTTATTCGTAATAATTACTGCAACGCTCACAGTGTGAATGATATTTCTCTGCCCTGCGGCTCATAGAGGCGGTATTTCACGCCGGCGGAATCAAGCATGCGCTTTGACGCGACTGTGTCGTCGGTATCGGCATACTTGTCGCTCATATAAATGATCTCTGCAATGCCCTTTTGTATTATCGCCTTTGCGCATTCATTGCACGGGAAAAGCGTCACATAGCAGCGGCTTCCCTTCATTGAGCCTCCGTTATAGTTGAGTATGGCGTTAAGCTCGGCGTGACAGACAAAAGCATACTTTGTGTCAAGCACATCGCCTCTGCGCTCCCACGGATAGTCGTCATCCGAACAGCCGCGCGGCATTCCGTTATATCCGACGGTCATTATCCTGTTTTCGTCGCTGACGATGCAGGCGCCGACCTGCGTTCCGGGATCCTTGCTTCTCATTGCCGACAGAACGGCGATACCCATAAAATACTCGTCCCAGCTTATGTAATCGTTTCTTTTCATTTATCATTCACCTGCTTTATTTGTTAAAGTAGCCGTATAATATTAAATACGGACACATAATTGCTTATGCGTCCGCAAATAAATCATATGGAAATGTCGTGAGCTATCTTATGCAGCTCGAACTCGTAGGACTTCTTTTCATTAAGTGCTTCAAAAATATCCTTGTCGACGACCTTGCCGTCGCAAAGACATACAACGCGGTTGCCTATTCCCTGCTTGAGCAGCTGGACGGCGTGATAGCCCATCTCGCTCGCCATTACGCGGTCGCGCACTGTCGGCGAGCCGCCGCGCTGAACATGGCCGAGAACGGTCGCACGGCTTTCAATGCCGCACTTAGCCTCGATTTCCTTTGCAAGCTCGTCAACGTGTCCGACGCCCTCGGCAACAACGACGATGAAGTGCTTTTTGCCTGACTTCTTTGTATTAAGAATCTTTTCGATAACGTCCTTTTCAAGATCAAACGGAACCTCAGGCACGAGGATAGCGGTAGCACCGACGGCGATACCAGTGTGCAGAGCGATATAGCCGGCGCGTCTGCCCATTACCTCTACGATGGTGCAGCGCTCATGTGACTGCGCCGTGTCGCGCAGGCGGTCGACCATCTCCATAGCGGTGTTCATCGCTGTATCAAAACCGATAGTATACTCGGTCGAAGAAATATCGTTGTCGATAGTGCCGGGGATACCTACGCAGGGGATGCCGCGCTCGGAAAGATCGCGCGCGCCGCGATAGGAACCGTCACCGCCGATAACGACGATACCGTCGATACCGTTTTTACGGCAAGTAGCGATAGCGGTCTGCATACCTTCCTCGGTCTTAAACTCAGGGCAGCGCGCGGTGTAAAGCATGGTACCGCCGCGATGGATAATATCTGAAACGGAACGCAGATTCAGATCGACGATCTCATCGTCAATAAGTCCCGCGTAGCCGCGCATGATTCCCTTGACCGAAAGGCCCTCTGCAAGGCCGGTACGGACAACCGAACGAATAGCCGCGTTCATGCCCGGAGCGTCGCCGCCGCTGGTCAGAACGCCGATAGTTTTAACTGACATAATAATCACCTGATCGTGTTAAAGTTAGTAACAAATAATAAAATTCGCATATTACTATTATAATAATACATTTACAACAAGTGTCAAGAGTTTTCGCCGCGATTGCTCACTTTTTTATATTATTTTGCAACAATTTTACATTATTCAACAACCGCTACATTATTCTCGCCGAGAATGTTTTTCAATTCGTCAAGCATAGGCTCATTTATATCCACCCACATCGACTGAGGAGCAACAAGCCGTTTACCTGTGTCTACACAAACGATTATCAGCCGCGTTCTGCCCTCAAAGAGGTCAAGCACTGCCTTTGCTCTTTCAAATTCGCGGCAGTCGGCTGACGGAACACGCAAATACAGCCCGCTTCGAGATGAAGGCGCCGACGGGCGTGTTGCGTGCGGCGTACCGGCAGACGCGGATATCGGCGCGCGTTTGGCGGACGAAGCCGTACGGTTTAACGCCGGATCATCAGGCAGATAAATGCGCTCAGCAATTATTTCGGGAGCGCGTTCCTCGCGCACCGAGACTTTACCGTCAATGACCAGCACAGCGTCCGATCGTATCAAGCGCACATTTGACGCATATACTTTCGGAAAAAGCATCACACTGATGCTTCCATACATATCCTCGGCAATCAGGAAAGCCATTTGCTGACCCGATTTGGTAGCTTTTTGTTTGACCGATGCAATGCTGACAAGCAGGCGAACCGAACTGCCGTCCTTGTACTCGCTGTCCTCGTCATCATCAAGCACATCGCAAATGTTTACCGCTCCTATTTGACGAGCGCGCTGTTCATACTCCGACATAGGATGACCCGAAAGGTACATTCCTGCCGCCTCGCGCTCCATATTCAGCAAGGTCTTTTCGGGATACTCGGGAAGATCGGGATAAACGTAAGTATCGCTACCTGCATCGGGAGCGGCTTCATAAAAGCCGATCTGTCCCTCGACATTACTGCGGTGCCGTGCGCCGAGCCTGTCCAAAATAGCGTCAAGCGAGTCCATCATTTGACGGCGATTTGCACCCAGTCCGTCAAATGCGCCGCATTTTATCAGACTCTCGACAGCGCGGCGGTTCATATCCTGACCAAAAAGGCGGCTGCAAAAGTCGTACAGGTCGGAAAACGCTCCGTTTTTCTCGCGTTCGGAGATCAGGCGGTCAATAACACCGACGCCGAGATTGCGGACGGCGAGCAAACCGAACCGAATGGATTTATTGCTGACCGAAAATCCCTTTTGCGACTCGTTGACATGGGGTGCAAGCACCGGTATTCCCATGCGATGACACTCGGCGATATTTTCGGCGACCTTTGCCGGTGAATCAAGAAAGCCGGTCAAAAGCGACGCCATGTATTCTCTGCCGTAGCGGCATTTGAGGTAGGCTGTACGGTATGCGACATATGAATAAGCGGCGGCGTGCGATTTGTTAAACGCATACGATGCGAAAGACGACATACTGTCGAATATTTCGTTCGCCGCCTTTTCGGGCACGCCGCGTTTCACCGCACCGTCGCACTCGTCATCACCGTATATGAATGAACGCCGCTCGCGCTCCATCACATCGTGCTTTTTCTTTGACATGGCGCGCCGTACGATATCGGCTCTGCCGAACGAATATCCCGCAAGCTCGCGGAACACCTGCATAACCTGCTCCTGATAAACAAGGCAGCCGTAGGTAACCTTTAGGATAGGCTCGAGTTGAGGCGCGGCATAGGTTATATTACCTGAATGACGGTTTGCGATATACTTAGGTATCGACTCCATCGGGCCGGGACGGTATAGAGACAGCACGGCTATTATATCCTCGATGCCTGTCGGTTTGAGCTGAGTCAGCACCCTTTTCATTCCCGCCGATTCAAACTGGAAAACGCCGTTGGTCTGACCGTCGGAAAACATAGCAAATGTCTTTTTATCGTCAAGCGGTATCTTTTCGATATCAAAATCGGGTTCGCGCCGCTTTATCATCTTGACCGTGTCGTCGATGACCGTAAGGTTACGCAGACCGAGAAAATCCATTTTGAGCAATCCGAGGCGTTCCAAAGTGGTCATTGTAAACTGAGTGACAACCGCATCGTCGTTGGTTGCAAGCGGAACATACTCGTCCACTCGGTCGCGCGTGATAACTACTCCGGCGGCGTGACGGGATGCATGGCGCGGCATTCCCTCCACCTTGCGTGACATATCAATCAACGCGCGGATGGTCGGGTCGCCGTCGTACATCTGCTTCAGCTCCGATGAATCGGCAAGTGCCTTGTCAATGGTCGCGTGCAGCTCGAACGGCACGAGCTTTGCCACGCGGTCGGCGGTGGCATATGGTATCGCCATTGCACGGGCGACGTCGCGTATAGCGGCGCGCGCTTTCAGTGTTCCGAATGTGACGATCTGAGCCACATGATCGGAGCCGTACTTTCGTACGACATAGTCGATGACCTCCTGACGGCGAACGTAGCAGAAGTCGATGTCAAAATCGGGCATGGAAACGCGTTCCGGATTCAAAAAGCGCTCGAAAATAAGATCGTGCTTAATTGGGTCGATGCCTGTAATTCCGACGCAATAGGCGCAAAGACTGCCGGCGCCCGAACCTCTGCCCGGACCTACGGGAATATCGTGCCGTTTTGCATAACTGACAAAATCCTGAACAATGAGATAATAGTCGATATATCCCATGTCGCGTATTACGCCCAGCTCGTATTCAAGCCTATCGAAAAGCGACTTGTCGGGCGTATCGCCGTAAAGCCGGTAAAGGCCGTCATAGCACATTTTTCGGAAATATTCATAGTGATCAACATCACCGATATCGAAAAGCGGCAACTTTGTCTGACCGAAAGTAAACTCAACATTACAGCGTTCGGCGATCCTGCCGGTATTTTCAATTGCATCAGGGCAAGATGAGAACAGCGCCGACATTTCACTGCCCGACTTCAGATAAAACTGATCGGTGCCGAAATCGAGCGGATTATCCTCGTCAACGGTATGGTTGGTGGCTATGCACACCAACACCTTCTGCACCATACTGTCGTTTTTCTCAATGTAATGCACGTCGTTAGTGGCAACAAGCGGAATGCCAGTATCGCGCGACAGGCGTATCAGTTGCGGCAAAATACGCACCTGCTCGTCAATGCCGTGATTTTGAAGTTCGATATAGAAATTATCCCTGCCGAAAACCGAATCGTACCACAGCGCGGTCTCCTTTGCACGCTCGTAATCGCCTGCCGACAGTGTGCGCGGAATTTCGCCTGCCAGACACGCCGACAGCGCGATCAGCCCCTCGTGATACTGCTCAAGCAATTCGTGATCGACACGGGGTTTATTGTAAAAGCCGTCGACGAACGACTTTGACACCAGCTTTATCAAATTCTGATAGCCGGTTTGATTTTCGCACAAAAGAATAAGGTGAGACGACTCGGAATCAAGCCCGTGCACCTTATCGGTATGAGAACGTGCGGCAACATACACCTCGCAGCCGATGATCGGTTTGATGCCTTCGGCACGGCACGCCTCGTAGAAATCCACCGCGCCGTACATAACGCCGTGATCGGTTATCGCAAGCGCGGTCTGACCAAGCTCCTTTGCGGCATGAGCAAGCTTGCCGATACGGCAGGCACCGTCCAGCAGACTGTACTCGGTATGAACATGAAGATGAACGAATTCCATATTACGTCGCTCCTTACAGTTCGTTTGCAAGCTCGACCAACCGCTGCAGCCGATGATTCAATCCTGATCGGCTCATGCCCGACAGCTCGCAAAGCGATTTAAGCGAGGCGTCGGGATTATCGGCACGCAGCGCCGCCGTCTCCCTCAGTGGATCGGGCAATGTATCAAGCACGCCCGAATCTGAGAGTTTTTTAATTGCATTAAGCTGATCAACGGCCGCGTTGACAGTTTTTTTGAGATTTGCATTTTCAAAATTGTTGACGCGGTTCAGCTTGTTTCTCATATCCTTGACCACCTTGATCTCCATGAGAGACAGCGACGAATTGACCGCGCCCGCGACGGTCAGAAAGTCCTCGATTGCCGTACTGTATTTATAGTACACGCAGTACTGGCCGTCGCGTTCCGCCATTTTAGCTCCGTCGATCATGCCCACGAGCAGAGCGAAAAGGTACTGCGCCATGATATGCGACGGGCAGACAAATTCCAGTCGATAGCCTTTGTTCGGGTCGGTGACGATGCCGCAGGAAAGAAATGCGCCGCGTAAAAACGCCGAAACGCAGCAGTCATTTTTAAGCAGTGAATCGCAGGGCCTGTCCCCCGTTTTCATCCGTGCAATTATCGTGGCACGTTCGGATGCATCGGGCACGGTGACTTTATTTACACCTTTGTCGGTCACTGTATGCTCGGCGGTTATTTTGAACCGCTTTTTCAGCAGATAACACAAATGCTCGGCAACATAGTCATACTCGGTATAGAATGATATTTTCTCCTCGCTGAGATGTCGGGCGAAAAACAGCATCCCCGCACATTCCGCCAAAAGACAGCATGACCGAGTTCCTTTTATCCTGCACAGTTCTGCTTTTACGTCTGATGAAAACGACACCGTTACACCTCCTCATTTTTCACTGCATCTATCATAACAGGTTTTTACCCCTATGCTGAGATCGCATATGTTTACCCAAAATGCCCTTACCGAACACGATAAGGGCATTTTTCATAAAGCAAGTTACTTCTTTATATCGCGGTGATTTACCGACACATTGTAGCCGCGATTCTTTAAATGATCATACATTTCACACGCAAAAGTGACCGAACGGTGATGGCCACCGGTACAGCCGAATGCGATAACGAGCTGACTCTTACCCTCGCGTATATACAGCGGAATAAGATAATCTATCATGTCAAACAGTTTATCGCGAAAGCACTGCGCTTCTTCGGATGACATAACATAATCACGAACCTCTTTATCAAGCCCGGTCTTGTCCCTCAGTTCGTTAATATAGAACGGATTAGGCAGGCATTTTACATCAAAGACAAGGTCGGCATAGCTGACTCCGCCGTGCTTTGCTCCGTAGGACATACACAGTATCGACATACCGTCGCGCTTATCCTCTAAAAAGAGGTTGCGTATACGCTCGCGGAGTTGTATCGCCGAGGTGTCGCTCGAGTCGACTGTATAATCGGCAATTTCGCGCAAATGACCGATCACGCTGCGTTCCTTTCGTATAGCGGCAGGGAGCAATCCGCCCGTCTCATCGAGCAGAGGGTGCCTTCTGCGCGTTTCCTTGAACCGATGCGCCAGCACATCGTCCGACGCCTCCAAATAAAGCATGTGAAACGGTATTGAATCTTCGCGCAGCTTTTGTATAGCCCGAACGAGATCGTCGTACATATCGCCGCTGCGTATATCGGTCACGATGGCAATGCGGTCGTGCTTATTCTGCGAATCCATAAGTAGATTTACAAAGGTAGGAAGCAAAAACGCTGGAACATTATCGACACAGTAGAAGCCGATGTCCTCCAAAACATCAACCGCCTGCGATTTTCCCGAACCTGACATTCCCGTAATAAGTACAAGCTCCATTTTAATCAAAATCTCCTGCTATTTTTCGCCGATTACTTTTATTTCGCATTCAAGACGAATGCTCTTTTGCAAAAAGACCTCTTTCTGCACTGCTTCTACCAGCCTCATGACATCGAAGCAGGTTGCCCCGCCGGTATTTATAATAAATCCGGCGTGCTTTTGGCTGACCTGCGCGCCGCCGACGGAAAGTCCCTTTAATCCGCACTCGTCGATAAGTGCGGCGGCGTAACCGCCAACGGGGCGCTTAAAGGTACTGCCTGCCGACGGGTATTCGAGCGGCTGCTTTTCCTTGCGCCGAGACATAAAATCGTCCATTTGAGCGCGAATCTCCGACTGGTTGCCCGAATGCAGCCGCACGGTAGCACTGACTATCACGCATCCGTTATCGTTAAACGCGCTGTGACGATAGCTTAAATCTGCTTGCTCTGCGGTCATGGTTTTAAGCTCGCCGTCAGGCGTGATGTACTCGCATTCGGTAAGAATGTCTTTCATTTCTCCGCCGTATGCTCCTGCGTTCATATAAACCGCACCGCCGACGGTACCGGGTATGCCCCACGCAAATTCAGCGCCTGTCAGAGAATTAACGCACGCAAAATCGCTGAGTTTTGACAGCTTAACTCCGGCTCCGCATTTAATTTCAAACGCATTGAGCAAAGTCATCTCGTTCAGGCAGCCGGTCGTCGAAATTACTACGCCGCGAATTCCTTTATCCGACACGAGCAGATTTGAGCCGTTGCCAACGACATGAAACTCAATTTCGGCACGCTGACAAGCGTTGACCGCAGCGACCAGCCCGTCGACAGTCGACGGCGCGATATATACATCTGCCGGACCGCCGATGCGAAAGCTGGTATGCGCGCTCATAGGCTCATTTTCAGACACGAAACTGCCATGTTCGCGAGCGGTTTCGATCACATTACTATAATCGGTTATCAAAATAACAGCACCTTTACCGTTAGAATTATTTCAGATTGCCGAGCAGCGCCGCACCGATCAGTCCGGCATCTCCGCCGAGTTCGGCAACTACTACTTTTGTGAAATTGCGCTTATCCGTACCGTACGTCTCCTGCTCGACATATTCGCGCAGAGGCTTCATCAGATATTCCTTTTCGTTACAAATGCCGCCGCCGATGCAAAGCACCTCAGGACGGATAATATTGATGATATTTACAACGCCGCAGGCGATGTAGTAAATATAACGGTCGACTACTTCCTTACCGTACTTATCGCCCATACGCATAGCGTCCCACGCGGTGCGTCCGTTGACTTCGTCAATATTGCCGTTCACTAGCTCCCACATTTTCGAGTCCTTATGAGCCTCCATAGCGCGCTTGGTCTGACGAATGCAGGCGGTTGCGGAAGCATAGGCTTCCCAGCAGCCGTTTCTGCCGCATCCGCACGGTTCGCCGTCAATATCTATTACGATATGACCCAGCTCACCGCCGGCGCAGTTGAGTCCGTTAAGCATTTTGCCGTCGATGATGACTCCCCCTCCGACACCGGTGCCGAGAGTAATGGCAACAAAGCTGGAGGTTCCTTTTCCTGCGCCGGCAAGCATTTCGCCGTAAGCGGCCGCATTAGCATCGTTTTCGACATAGCAGTCGATACCCAGGCGCTCCTTCATCATTTTCGACAGTTCAAGGTCATGAAAGCCGAGATTGCATGAATACTCGACCGTTCCCTTATATTTATTTACAAGTCCCGGTGAGCCCACACCCACCCATTCAATATCACTGATTTTAAGGCCTGCCGACTCAACAGCCTGTTTTGCTACAAGTGCCATATCATCGACTATTTCAACGGACGGGCGCGGCAAATTTGTCTTTGTCTTTGCCTTTGCAATAATGTTGTAGTCCTCGTCAACAACACCTGCAACAATGTTCGTTCCGCCCAGATCAATTCCAAGATAGTACATTTCTATTCCTCCGAAAATTAAATTATCAATTTATTATCAATATATTGCAAAATCATCCTGTGCCGGCGTGCCGGTATCTGTACCGTCATCCATTCCAAGGCGCTTCAACAGTTCCTTTGCGGCATTGTAGCCCATTTTCTTCTGGCGATTGTTCATTGCTGCAACCTCCAGAATAATTGCGAGGTTTCGTCCGGGGCGAACCGGAACGGTCACCTGCGGCACCTTTATACCGAGTATTTCCGCTTCCTCATTATCAAGTCCCATGCGGTCGTAAACCTTATCCTTGTTCCACACTTCGAGGTTTATAACCATATCTATTTTTTCCGACTGCTTTACAGCGCCCATACCGAAAATGCGGCGTGCATTAATAATACCTATGCCGCGAAGCTCGATAAAATGGCGAATATTTTCGGGCGGCGTGCCGACCAAAGTCTTGTTTGACACGCGGCGTATTTCGACTGCGTCATCAGCAATCAAACGGTGTCCGCGCTTAATAAGTTCAATCGCAGTCTCGCTCTTTCCTACACCGCTTTCGCCGACGATGAGCATTCCTTCGCCGTACACCTCAACAAGCACGCCGTGGCGAGTAATTCGCGGCGCAAGTTCAACATTGAGCAAAGCGATAAGCGCAGCCATAAATGACGATGTGCCGTCCTGTGTTCGGAGAACCGGAACACCGTACTTTTCAGCAGTGTGGAGCATATGCTCGGACACGCCCAAACCTCGCGTTATAATGACCGCCGGCGGCTTTTGCGACATAAGGCGTTCAATTCGCGTCTCGGCGTCAACAAATGTTTTCAGAAAGCTATCCTCATTCTTTCCGATAATCTGTATGCGATCTTTATCAAAATAGTCGTAAAACCCGCTGAGCTGAAGTCCGGGACGGTTAAGATCGGCGGTAGCTACCACACAATCATCCAGATTGTCGGGAACATATAACAGTTCAAGTGAAAACTCCTTTATTATTCGTTGGAGAGGCACCGAATAGTTGCCTGCCATAAATACACACCTCGGAATTTATAATTGTTAAAATAAGACATACTAATTGATTATATTATACAACAAAAGAACAAAAAAGTAAAACATTTTTACAATATTATATTGTCCTGAAAATTCATCATTAGATTTGACAATAAATACGAAGTGAAATATAATTAAAATAATTACTGAAATATGATAAAAAAAGTATCAACTAATAACAAATCATGGATGTGTTTAAATTGAAACTGAAGGTAGGATTGCTTAATGATTCTTTCCCTCCTCTCATTGACGGCGTAGCAAACGCTACAAAGGCATATGCACAGATTATTCAGGACAAGTACGGCAAAGCCGTTGTTATTACTCCAAAGTATCCTCATGTCAAAGACGACTACAATTTTCGCGTTTACCAATATCATTCGGTGCCGAGCGACAGATTGATCGGATATCGAGCCGGTGATCCTTTTTTGCCGAAGGCGGTAAGCGATTTACGCAATGAAAAAATGGATCTGCTGCACGTCCACTGTCCGTTTGCGTCAGCAATTATGGCTCGAGTGCTCTGTTCATCGAAAAAGAGCCGTGTCCCAATCGTATTTACCTATCACACTAAATTCGAATCGGATATTAAAGCTCGCGTCAAATCAAAACCGTTGCAAAAAATTGCTCACCGCTTTGTTTTGAACAACATTAATCATATGGATGAAGTTTGGGCAGTATCCGAAAACGCCGCAAAAGACCTTGTTGAATTCGGATACAAAGGGAAATACCGCGTTATGCGTAACGGCACCGACTATGAAAAGAGGCGGGCTTCTGATGACGCGCTTGCGGAAATCGACCGCATATTCCGCCTGAAGGACGATGAGCTTGTTTTTCTCTTTGTCGGACGAATGATGTGGTATAAAAATCTTGCGCTCATCATTGACTCGCTTAGGCGAGTGAAAATGAGCGGAATTAAATTCAGAATGTTTTTTATCGGAGACGGCAGAGACCGCCCTGCAGTGGAAAAATACGCCGAAGAACGCGGAATCAAGGACAATGTTGTGTTTGTCGGCGCAATATATGACCGTGAACGGCTGCGTGCGTTTTACAGCCGCGCCGACCTGTTCCTTTTTCCGTCAACATACGACACCTGCGGACTGGTTGTTATGGAAGCCGCTGCATGCAACTGCCCGAGTCTCCTCATTCGTGACAGCTGCGCCGCAGAAATCGTTGAGGACGGTGTTTCGGGATTCTTATGCGAAGAAAATGCAAAATCCTGCGCTGCTGCCATCATCCATGCGGTTGCCGATCGGAAAAAGCTGAAAAATATAGGTGTCGCTGCTTCGGAAAAAGTATATTACTCATGGGACGATGCAGTCGAAAAGGCATACAAGCGATACGAGGAAATAGTAGCGGAATTTCAAGCAAAATGAAAACTCAAGCTTTTCAAGCTGCTGTTTACGTTTTGCTTCTCTCACAATGGTTAATATAATTAAACAAAAACATCCTATATGATTCACCCGACGGTGTACACCGCGTCGTTTTATCATATAGAATGTTTTTGTTAAAATATCAAATCAAATACATAACTATTATTAAATAGTCGAAAACAGAAAGTCGCCCTGCAAACTGTAAACAGCTTGCAGGGCGACAATGCTATTCTTCATTTTGCTTTAACCTATACGGTCAAAACGACTTTCCATTATCTGACGGTTAAATTAAAGATCGGAGACGCCGATGAGATACGATTGAAGAGCGAGCAAATCGGCAGAGTCGATAACTTTGTCTGCATTGATATCGCAACGGTCAGCATCAACCACTTTCGCAATATCGAGAATGTGCATCTCAAGCAAGAGCAAATCAACACTGTTAACCTTGTAATCGTTATTGATGTCGCCTGCAAGAGTTGAAACATAGTCATACTTCTCATCATCAATGTGGATGCCTTTAAGTGTCTTTTCAGCGTTGATGAGGTAACGAATTTCGTGAACCTCGTCAATATCGTATGAATTAAGCTCAGCATACGCAGCATTTGCCGATTCGACAATGTAACGGTCATCTTCGGTAATCTTGCTGTATTCCTTAGGAATAGAAGCAATCATGAGACGAACATTCATAGCTACATTAAACAGCTTATCGTACTCGTATGTCGGGCGTTCCTTAACAACACAACGTGCCAAAAGTATACCGTTATTGGTATTATAGTAATTCAATTCACCGACAGAGGCGTTTCTGGTAGCTCCGTTCGAGAGCGGCTGGAAACTACTGCCCCACCAGTTACCGCCAGCATTGGTTGTTACGTTGTAACATGTGCCGGTGCCTTTGCTGGACTTTATAGAGCCGTCATCGTTGTACTCGATATCGTACAAGCAGTTTGACCAATACACGCCGGGTTTAACAGTATCGCCTTCATAAATATCAACGGTAGTATCATCCTCACCGAAATAGTAACCGTCGGCATTCGGCAATACACCGCCGTTATAAGATTCGCCGAGCTGCTTAAGAGAAACGATCTTCGGAGAGATCAAAGTATTATTTGCAGCTTCCAGTTTTACGAGAGTCGCAGCATCGTCCATAAGCTTGTTTGTGTTGACGACAAGGCGTTGCTCGGCAGTGCAAAGGAGTGAATAAGCACCGACTGCTTTAAATACCGCATCGTCATTTGCCATAGTAACAGTATCGGGCAGAGCCTTGATCATCGAATTGACCAAACGGTAGTTGACTTGTTTTCTGAGACTCTTGACGGTTTCTTCCGCTGCTGTAAGCACTGCGTAGTCGGCAACAAGAGTCTTGCCCTGTGCAGTCAACTTTTCATACGAGCCACGGGCATCCTTAACAGCAGGATAATTCTTATATGTGATCTCGCCCATAGCAAGTATCTCTTCGTTTACGATATTGGCAGCATCCGTATCCGCCTTGAGAATCTCAAGACGAACAATCTCTGCTTCGGCTGCGACGAGGTTGTCGTAATCAACTACTAACTGCTTCTGAGAGTCTGTAAGAGCATCATACTGTTCACGGTAGGAAACTATGGTTATTTTATCTTTCAGTTTGAGCTTAGAAACATCCACAGCCGCAATAAGTCCGTTAAGATGCTCGGCCTCAATTTCCAAAGCGCGAGCCTCAAGCGCAACAAGGTTTTCATAATTAGTTACCTTTGACTTTTCGCTTTCGCTGAGGGCATCATACCAGTTTCTGAGTGAAGTCACGTTGGCAATATCATTGTAAGTAAGGCCGTCGACAGTGATTGCACCGATCAGAGAATTAACCGATGCGCCGTCAATGTTCGCCTTAATATTCATAGAATTGGTATACATACCGTTTGACCAAACCGAACTTCTCTTATACACCATAACAGCGGGACGAACGGCGGTAAAATCATAATTTGTGTCAAAATCCGCAGCGTCTACGCTAAGGAAAAGTTTATTTTCACAATAGCATTCCAAATTGCCGCTATCAAACTTAATAACAAAGGATTTTGTGTTTATGCCGATATCATCCGATTCTCCAAGAAGCTTATCAGACGCGGTATTGTAGGAGATCGCAGTGCCCCCGAGCGTCAGTATGTCGGCACCGTAATAAACACGGGCAACACCATGATTATCATTAGTACCGGAGCCATATGAAAAATAAGCAATTGTAAGATCGCCGAACTCGAACACCAAACGGTTATTGGAATTGGGGTTCTGGTTATCGCAGTTTGTATTGAATGCAATCTCAAATTTATCGCCGAGATTGTACACTACCTTTGAACGAATAATGTACGGACCGGCGCCTTTTATTTGATTAGTCTTGATTTCGCCGTCATCGGTAACAGTCGTTTCAACATAATCGTTGCCGAAACGATCAGCAATGATATTAGCCGTATCGCCGCTCCAATAATAACTCGAATAACCCGATGAAGCAAGGACAGTCAGTCCTTCAGTATCAATTGCAGCACTTGCCGATGCCACACCTGTTGTTGCAACGAGCAACGCAAGGACCAATGAAATAATACGCTTACTCATTTAACTGCATCTCCTTTGCATATATATATAGATAATAGCACGAAAGCATAAAATATGCAATAAAAAATGCACAAAATGGCGATATTATTGTTCTGGCAGGAAAAGGACATGAAGATTATCAGGAAATAAAAGGTGTAAAATATCCTATGGATGAGAGAGTTCTTATAAAAGAAGTTGTTAAAGAACTTGAATCAGAAGGCTGGAAAAGATAAAGCTGCAAAAATATGTGAAAGGGTGTGACGGATGTACGCAAATATTATTGTTGATATTTCACATGAACAATTAGATAAAACATTTCAATATCATGTACCCGATGCATTGCTTTCGCAGATAGATACAGGAGTTATGGTTAATATTCCGTTTGGAAGGGGAAATCGTATTATAACAGGCTATGTTATAGAACTTACATCGAAAGCAGAGTTTGATGAAGAAAGAATAAAAGACATAGACAGTGTCGTTCCTAATCGTGTAAAAGCTGTTGAAGATATGATAAAGCTTGCAGCATGGCTTAAACATAATTACGGCGGAACTATGAATCAGGCTTTAAAAACAGTAATTCCTGTCAAAGAAAAAATCAGGCAGAAAGAAAAAAAGCATATAAAGCTTAATGTTACAAAAGAAGAAGCAAAAGAATTTATAAAAAATGCGAAGAGAAAATCACCGTCAAAGGAGAAACTCATAGAGTATCTTTCTGATAGAGAAGAAGCAGATATGGATGTGCTGAAAAATGAAACAGGCATATCGCCTTCGACAATAAAATCGTTGGAA
>USQH01000006.1 GCA_900556765.1 uncultured Oscillospiraceae bacterium | reverse complement strand
CTTCCGATCTCAAAAAGCGTGGATCTGACTTCTCAGAATCTGTATACACTGACCGATGACAGTGTAAATCTTAATAATATGGCATTATCTCTGTTGAAACTGTACAACACCAAAACGCGCACTTTAAGTATTAAAAATGCACTCGGTGATACCAGAGTAAGGGCAGGCACACTGCTCGTGTTAGTATTAGGGCTGGGCGATATAAACATTTCAAATTATATGCTTGTGGAACAAGTAAAGCACAGCTTTAAAGACGGGCAGCATCTTATGGAATTAAAATTGCGAGGTGGTACATTTGTCGCTTGACACGCAAAGACTCGTTATGATGATTAAGCGGGCTGCGGTTGATGCCGTAAACGCTAAGGATCCCATGTCCTTAAAAATCGGTGAAGTTGTTTCCACCGTGCCGCTGAAAATTAGTATAAACCAAAAGATAACTATCCCGGCGTCGCAGCTTTTTCTCACCAATGCCGTGCGTGATTACACGGTATACGAAACCGTAGATCATACTACAGAAATAGCACTCAGTAATGTTAATTCCAACGCTGCAGATTTGTCAGAAACCTCTGAAAACGTCGAAACTGTAAACCTGGAGCATTCGCACGCCTATGTAGGACGTAAAAAGTTTACCGTGCACCTGGGGCTTAAAACCGGTGAAAAGGTGCTGATGCTTCGGTGCGATGGCGGGCAAAAGTTTATAGTGTTAGACAGATTGGAGGCACCCAATGGCTGATAATTCATATTTACCGCAAACCGGTGATGATCTCGATCTCATTGAGTTTGCAATGGAACAGCAACCCAGCCATACCTACAAGCTGGATATAAGCCGAGGGCGGGTTAAAGGCATTACCGAGGGCGCGGAGGCACTGCTGCAAACGGTGTATTTAATTCTTTCGGTGGAGCGTTACCAATACCCCATCTACTCCTACAATTACGGTGTGGAGCTGGTTGACCTTATAGGTCAGCCAAAAGATTTTGTTATGTCCGAGGTAAAACGCCGTATTACCGAGGCATTAACCCAGGATGACCGCATAAACAGCGTGGACGGCTGGGAATTTGAAAGCACCAAAAAGGCTCTTATTGTAACCTTTACGGTGCACTCGATTTACGGCGATATAGAAACCAAAAAGGAGGTGGATGTATGAGCCTTTTTGAGAATCAAACCTACGAAAATTTACTTGCAAAAGCGATGGCAAGGGTGAGCTCAACCTTTGATAAAAGAGAGGGATCTATGATATATAACGGAGTGGCACCGTCTATGGCGGAGCTTGCACAGTTATATATTGGGCTTGATTTTATTTTTAAGGCGACCTACATCGCCACTGCACCCCGAGAATACCTTATTGAAAGAGCAAAGGATCGTGGGCTTTCGCCAAAGGCGGCAAGCGCCGCCGTGTTCCGTGCAGAGTTTAACATTGAGGTGCCTGTCGGCACCCGCTTTTCCTGCGAGGAGTTAAACTTTATTGTAACGGAACGGATGGCCGGTGAGGACACGAAAACAGGCCTCGGACACAAAGTAACCTGTGAAACAGCGGGTTCAGCGGCAAACGATTGCGCCGGGGATCTTATTCCGATTGAGTACATTGCAGGCCTTACTAGTGCAAAGCTGGTTGAGCTTCTTATCCCCGGTGATGACGATGAGGATACTGAGGTATTTAGACAACGGATCCTTGATGCAGTGCAAAGCCAGGCCTTTGGTGGCAACCAAGCCGATTACAAAGCAAAGGTGCTGGGCATTGACGGCGTGGCGGCCGTAAAGGTGCACCCTGTATGGAACGCAGACACACCGCCCTCCGAGCTTATTCCATCAGCAGCGGTTAAAACTTGGTATGCGGGTATCATTAACACCATAACGGACAAGGATGCTAAGGCGTGGCTTACGAGCGTTTACACGGCAGCCCTCAACAAAAAGCTGTCAGTTGGAGGCACAGTTAAGATCGTTATTATGGCGGCAAACAACGCCGCCCCCTCCGATGAGCTTATAGATATAGTGCAAACCGCTATTGATCCGACACAGAACGCAGGCGAGGGCCTGGGGCTTGCCCCTATTGGGCACGTCGTAAAGGTTGAGGGTATTACACCCACCACCATTGCGGTAAGCACGCATTTGACCTTTGCAACGGGCTACACTTGGAACGATGCAAAGACGGCGGTAAATGCCACGGTACGAAAGTATTTTGACGAAATGGCAGAGACCTGGGAAAAGGGCGGCACCTTGATCGTGCGTATATCCCAAATTGAAAGCCGTATTTTGTCGGAGTGCTCCGCTTACATTGCCGATATTGGCAACACCAAGCTCAACAACGATACCAAAAACATTACACTGGGTGAGGATAACATACCCGTACTTGCATCTGGGGGTGTGGTAAATGCTTGACAGAAAGTTAATTGATTACCTCCCTCCGGTACTGCAAAATGTTATGGAATTTGCCGCCATCACCAGTGCACAGCAACCGGAAATTGAGGCGGCGTGGGATGCCGTAAACCTCGTCATGGATAACCAATTCATAAATACAGCCACAGAGGCGGGCGTTACGGTTTGGGAAAAAGAGCTCAACATCGTACCACTTGCCACGGACACGCTGGATGACAGAAAACAAAGGCTTAAAATTGCATGGACTTACGGCGTTGTTTACACTTACAACTGGCTTGCAAATTGGCTCAAAAACTCATGTGGAAATAATAATCCGCGCCCGACCATCAAGGATTATGTGCTAAAAGTCAATTTACCTGTATCAGTCGATTATCCGCATATACTGGCAGATATGCGCCGGTATGTTGCCGCAAACGTGCTTATTGATCCGTTAATCCTACTTACTGAATTTAAAATGACGCATTATGTCGGATCTGCGTTTAGGCATTCCATTAAACAGAGTCTTAAAACAGATGAGTGGGATAATTCATGTATAAATATCCTTACTGATGAAAACCAAGACGTGCTTGTGGATGGGGCTGACAACTTAGTATTATATGAGGAGGTAACTGCATGACACCTAAACTGACTAATGCTGGAAAAAACCTTTTGCTAAGGGCTTTAGCCGGCGAAACAATTACATTTACAAAAATACAACTCGGCAATGGCTCTGAGCAAAGCACTGCAGATTCAGCGTCATTAGATAACCCGCTCTTAACTGTAAACATTTCAAAAATTGCTACTGGTACAGATTATGTGACTCTTACTGCACAATTCACAAACAGTGCCATATCAAACGGATTCCACATCACAGAAGCGGGCTTTTTTGCAAAAGACCCCGACGATGATACAAAGGAAATACTGTATGCCATAGGAAATGAAAGCGAAAGCTCAGCCGATTACGTGCCAAGTAAAGACGACCGACTGCTTGAGATGCAGTTTGATGCGCTCATATTTATAGGCGACGCTGAAAATGTATCTGCGGCTATTAGTAGTTCGCTCGTGTATGCAGCAAAAGACGATTTTGATGAGCATACAGCCGACCAATCCAATCCACACGGTGTTACTAAGGAGCAGGTGGGGCTCGGAAACGTACCAAACCTTGCGCCTGGCGATCAAGTGCCGACATTCACGGAGGCAACCACTTTTGCTAACATCGAAAGCGGCGAAAAAGCAAGCACTTTGTTTGGGAAAATCAAGCTGGCTATATATAAACTGATCGCTCACATTGACAACAGAAACAATCCGCACAACTGCACCGCATCCCAAGTGGGTGCCGCACCAAAAAACCACGAGCATAATGTGTCAGATTTGAAAAGTGGCGTACTTCCATTAGAGCGTGGCGGCACCGGTGTTACGTCGTTAGATGATTTAAGTGAGCTCATAGTAAGCAATTGTGTATGTTTTGGTACATATCTGGGCGATGGCGGTCAGGGACGCGAAATTTCACTCGGATTTTACCCACAAGCGGTTTATGTTTGTTGTGCAGACTCAAACATTGTGCACACGGATGAAACTACCGGATCAAAATATTGTGCTGGCGGCATACGTCAAGCATTTGCGTTGCGCAATAAAAACGCTCTGCGTCAGTTTGAAAACAGCAGTGTCGGCACACCCGCGCAGTATATGAGCCGGTGGAATGATGATTATTGCTTGTTAGGCATTACTGAAAACGGCTTTATGGTTAATCAGAATAAGGCTCAACAAATTTGCACCAATGACCAATCCCATATATATTACTATGTTGCTATTAAATAAGGAGGTCCTATAAATGGCAGGTATAAAGCCCATTACAGAAAAACCCATAGCCGATGAAATAAAGAGCGATTCATATGTCGTTGTAATTCAAAAAGGGGCTGACAACCAGTATAAGGTGCATCGCGTATCTGCAGGGAAATTGGTCTCAGCGGATAACGTGGTTCTCAAAAGTTCTGATAAACCCAATGTTGACACTTCCGAATTGGTCTACTCGGTAGCCGGCGTACAAAACTTCTTGTATAGGAACACAGTGCTTGGTACGATAGACCAGTCTGCGTCTGAAGTCGCAAATTGGACGGACGCAAAAAAAGCGCAGGCTCGCAAAAACATGGATGTCGACGGCGGCAAGTATGAACTGATAGACGAGATTACCACTACTGAAGAAACAGCATATAGCGGCTTTACTTTATCTTCCGTCACAAAAGACGGAGTGACAAAAGCATACAAGTTTGATGCTGCGTTTATTAAAGTGATAATTCCTGCAACCACTGCTGCCAGTGCAGTTTATATGAATATGTCAGCAGCAGGCGGTATGTGGTTCGGAGCATATGTTAAAAGCCAAGCTACAAAAACAAACAGCGCAGTAACGCTATGGCTTGAAACGTATAAGCGCTACGGAATGTGGCACAATCAGCAATCTGTAGGCAACAGTTATGATACAACTGCTGGTATTTTAACAACTCAGAATAACCAAGAGACCTATGTAGAAAAAATCAGAGTCTATTCGCCAACAGAATCATTTGTATTTCCTGTTGGAACTAAAATTCAAATATATGGAGTGTGGGCGCAATGAAGATATATGATAACGGAGTTTGTCGTGATGTGACAGATGAAGAACTCGTTGAATTTGAACGCATAAAAGCCATGATGGACGAGCAACCCACTGAATCTGATAGACTCGATGCAATTGAAGCAGCCATTCTTGAACTCGCGGAGGTGGTATCAAATGGTTAAATTTTATTTAATGCAGATATCACGAGGTAAAATTACAATCGCTGACGTGCCTGAGAGATGGCGCAAGGCTGTGGAAAAGGAGTTGACCTGATATGGCTAAAGCATCAAGCATTGTAAAAACGGCAATAGGTGAGATTGGAGTCAAGGAGTCGCCCAAAAACTCCAATAAACAGAAATACGGTGTTGCCTACGGGCGAAACGGCATACCGTGGTGCTGCATATTCGTTTGGTGGTTGTTTATGAAAAATAACGCTTCTGAGTTGTTCTATGGTGGGGGCAAGACAGCGAGTTGCACCTCTCTTATGAACTACTACCGCAAAAACGGGCAGATAGTCAAAAGCGGCTACAAGCCCGGCGATATCGTATTCTACAACTTCAGCGGAAAAAAGGACGCTGACCACGTCGGCATAATAGAGCGCGTCAGCGGTAAAACGATATACGCAATCGAGGGCAACACGGCGGTAGGCAACGAGTCGAACGGCGGCGAGGTCATGCGCCGCACACGAACGGCGAAGTATATCATCGCCGTTGCGCGACCGAAATACGATACGGCAGTTACGGAGGTAAGCAAGGTGACGGTAAAGCTGACAGAGCTGCAAAACGGCAGCAAGGGCGATGAGGTTAAATCGCTGCAAATACTGCTCAACGGCCGCGGATTTGACAGCGGCACGGCAGACGGCGAATTCGGAAAAAACACACTCGCCGCGGTTAAAAAATTCCAAACGGCGAAAAAACTGAGCGCCGACGGCATAGTCGGCCAAAACACATGGAGCGCATTGCTCGGAGTCTGAGAAACGGCTTTGAGACGGCGCCGAACGAAAGGAGGAGCGTATGAACAACAGGGAAACAATCGTAAGGATAGCGGTGCTGGCGGTGACGCTGATAAACCTGATACTGACGGCGATGGGCAAAAATCCGCTGCCCGTGTCGAGCGACGAGGTTTATGTCGCACTGTCGTCGGTTGCGGCTTCGGCGGCGGTCATATGGACCGCGTGGAAAAACAACTCCGTAACGCCTGCCGCAAAGGTCGGTGACAAGGTAACCAAAGCAATAAAAAGCCGCTGTATCACCGCCGATGAAATGGAACGGCTGCTGGAAGCCATAAAGCAATCGGAAAAAGATAACGCCGAAACGGACGAAAAAGAAGAATGACACAAAAACGATTGCAGAGAAACGCATATTATATTGTAAGGCATATTTTAAATTAAAAGCATATTCCGAGCGTCTGAGCGGTGCGGGCGTGAACCGCATTTGCCGCGCGCTTTGAGAATACAAAAAACGGGCGGAAATGATCCGCCCGTTTGCTCTCGTGCAATAGTATTCGCACACGCCGTTGCAATATGCAATTTGCACGCGCGTTACATAATGTATATATCCGCGTCGCGTTACAGCTCGCGGATGACCCGTCTGACCAATCCGACTATCTGTATGCGCGTAACGTCGCTTCCCTCAAACACGCGCGGCGGATAGTACGGATTTTCGCTGATAAGCTCGATACGGTCGTCGGAATAGCATACCTTTTTAACCACTCCGTCCTCGCCGTCGATTATCACGACGGCGTAATCGCCGCTGTCGACCGACGGCTGCAACCGAACGAGCAGCTTGTCGCCCGACTCGATCTTCGGCGACATGGAATCACCCTTTACATTAAGGCAGATGAACTGCTCGTCGGGGGAAAGCATATCGGTCGGGATTGGTTCATAGCCCTCGATGTCGGACTCGGCAAAGCAGCCCTGACCGGCGGCGACGCGTCCGACGATCGGCACCTTGGTTACGGCGGAGGGGGCGTCCGCACTTTCGATAAGACGGCTCTTTGATATGCCGAAAAAATCCGCAAGCCGTTCGATGGTGGTCATGCGCGGCATCTTTGCGCCGATCTCCCACGCGGAGACGGCTTTTCCCGTGACGCCGATGCTCTCGCCCAGCTTATCCTGCGTCAGTCCTGCCTGCAAACGGTATTTCTTTATATTTTCACCGATGGTCATATCTCAAGTCACCTCATAGTGTTTTCCGAATATCAAATTTTCATATGCTAATTATAAAGCAAAAGAAGAATTATTGCAACAAAAATGTGAACAATTATCACATTTACTCTTGACATTCTACCGAAAGTAGATATATAATGAATTTGCCCCGAAAAAACTAAATATTAACAAAAGTGATTAAAAACGGATTACGGCCGCCCGATACGGCGGTCAAAAGGGTGCGTGCCGTCGATAACCCGATCGATACGACCCGAAAGTTTATGCTGACACAAAGTCAATACGACTCAAACACCGAGTCGAAGCAATGCCCGTTCGTGCGGTGAATCAGCCGCCGTTACGCGCAAAATACACATCATTCACGGAGGCGACCGCGTGTACTGTATCAGAGGCGGCAGGTACGAATGTGACCGCTGCGGCGGCTGTGACAGGGCGCTGTGCTCGGCGTGCGGCGCCGAGGGCGAAATGACCTATTACAGCGGCAGAGCGTACTGCGCCGCGTGTTCGCAGGAGTTACAAAAATCGGAAAATATAAGCAAAAAGGAGCAGCAAATGACAGCAAAGGAATATCTTGAACAGGTTAGGCAGATGGAAAGACAGATCGAGGTCAAGCGGGCGCAAATAATGCACCTGCGCGAGATCGCTACGCGTGCTACATCGGTGATCGAGGCGGTGCGTACCGGCGGTACCGCGAAGCGATCCAAACTGGCGGACGCCGTTGACGAAATGGTGGACATCGAACGCACCATAGAGCGTGATATAAAACGGCTCAGCGAGCTTTACAGGGAGATCAGCGGCGTTATCGTGCAGATCGACAACGAAACCTACCGCGAGCTGCTGACACTCAGATATCTGTGTAACGGCAAGTGGGAGGACATTGCCGAAAAAATGCACTTTGATCCGCGCAGCGTATACCGTCTGCACGGGCGCGCTCTTGCTGAGGTGGCGCGTCATATCCCTCACGAATGTGCGTAAAAATATGCGTAAAATAGAGCGGTTTGCGGAAATATGCACCGGTGCGATCGGCCATTTAATGCCTTTTGCGAAATTTCAGAGAAAATGTTGAAATTACAAACATTGCCTGTTATAATAACACCAAAAACAGGAAGGTATGATAAGTGATGGTGGGTTCAGGACTGAAAAAATACGCCGCCGAGCTTGGACTGAGGGAGAGCCTGGGCGTGGCATACGGCGTGCATAACGGATATATGATGACGCTGCAGGAGGGCGCCGGCTGGAAATCAATCGGCTTCGCCGTGTCCTTCGGAGACGATGCGTCAAAGGTCGCGGTACAGGCAATGCTGCTTGACGCCGATTATCAGAAAGCGCGTCGTATCGGAGAATACAGCGTTACCGACGCTGCGGTTTACATAAAGCTGGTCGACAGCATGGGCACGATGAAGATACTGCGCGAGGTGGTTGACGAAATGATCGCCAAATTCACCGAAGCAGGTGTCAGAGGTGTTACACATTGTCAGTGCTGCGGCGGCGAGCTGGCGGAGGACGGTGTAAACGTGCTTATAAACGGCGTTGTTTACCGTATGCATCCGCAGTGTATAGATAAGGTGGAGCATGAGCAGTCCGAAAACGCCGAGATGCTTAAAAGCACAGGCAGTGTTGCAAGCGGCACGGTCGGTGCGGTAATCGGCGGTATTATCGGTGCGATTCCCTGGGCGGTTGCGTCGTATTTCGGCTGGTTTGTCGGCTGGCTGGGCTTTCTCATCGGCATTGCGGCGAAGAAAGGCTACGAGCTGATGAAGGGCAAGGAGACAAAGGCAAAAGCGGTAGTAATAATTATTACTGTCGTGCTGGCGGTCATTGCCGCGGAATATGTATCGCTGCTTACGGGATTATGCAGCTATTTAGCAACCGATGCGGAGTTTGCCGGCGAAAGCTACAGCGTGCTTCAGGTTGCTCAATTGCTCAATTACACACTTTTAACCACTTCGGAGTATCTTACATCGGTGCTGATAGATGTTGCACTCGGTCTTGTGTTTGCAGGACTGGGCGTTTTCCAGACAATAAAAAGCATTTTCGTGTCGGCGAACGAGGCAACTTCAAAGCCGGTGCGTCTTCCGTGAAATCGGAAAGCAGACAGATCGTAAAAATTAAATATTCGCAAAAGTGCGGTATCGGTGCCGGTAACACGGCTCCGATGCCGCACTGATTTTTTTGCATTGACTTTCTTTACCGAGGTGCGCATTTTGTTCCCGAGGTGAGCAATTTTAATATAACTTAGCGCCGCCGACTGCCTGTTATGCAACTGAGCGGCATATAATTCGGCCGATTCAGCGCCGCTGATCGCTTGCATATGCTTAAGCGGCCTATAACTCAGTGCCGCTGCCGCTTGTTTTTTGTGCATCGGGCGTCGTTAAAATGTGCAGTGCGCGTTGCGGTGGGCGGTGAAAATATGCAATGTGCAGACGACGGAATTTTCGCGGTGTGCGTTACTTATGATGGCGTGCGGCACGGAAGCGAGCTTGCACGTGGAACAAAGTTAAGTTTACACTCGGTGTGTGACATGGGGCTTGCCGCTCCGTTAGATGGAGTACGGTGTTCGCCGATTTGGCGTGTATGTGTTCGCCAGTTCGGTGGCACACGGTGTTCATCTGCTGATGTTTACGTTTTTGTCCGTTCGGTGGAGTACGGCGTTCGCCCATTCGCGTGTATGTGTTCGCCAGTTCAGTGAAACACGGCGTTCATCTGCTGACGTTTGCGTTTTTGTCCGTTCGGTGGAGTACGGCGTTCGCCCATTCGCGCGTATGTGTTCGCCAGTTCAGTGAAACACGGCATTTGTTTACTTGTAAGTGCTCAGTGACCATCTGCTCGGCGTGTTCGGTGATCGTTGCATGTTCATTCGTGTCATGGAATGTCATGCGGTCGGTGTGGTAGCATTTACGATGAAAGGAGCGGGGACAAATGGCAAGGACCAAACGAACGGTAGCTGTCTGTGTGGGCGAGATCATGAAACTGCCGTGCGCGGACGGCGGCGAGCTGCTTGACAGCCTCGGCTACACGGGCAAGCGCGATAACGCGGCGCTTATTGCCGCCGTCATTTTTGAAAAAGCCCGTTCGGGCGACATGAACTGCATCCGTGAGATCATGCACATGTGTTCGCAGGAGCAAAGCGGCGCCGCTCCGGTAAAAATAATCGACGACGTGAAATGAGGTGAATAAACATGACCGAAGCATTACTTACGGCGTCTGCGGTGCTGCTCGACTTTGCCGTCGGATACGCCGCCGGCAGACTGTCGCGGCAAAAGCGGCGCAAAAATTCGTCCGCCGCGCCGAAAACAGATGTGCCGACGGCACTGAGCAAGACCATGACGGAATACCGAAATTTTTTGTGCTACGACGGCACTGAACAGCCCGATGTCGAGTAATTCGGCGCCGGGCTGAAATTTTATCCGAAAATGAGCGGCGGCACAGAAAACCGCCGTTCTGCAAAATTACCGAAAAAGGAGAGAAAACAATGACAAATGAAGCATTGACCGCCATGCCAGAGGCGGAAAACGAGTGCGGCGCGGAGCCTGCCGCCGATACGCCCGCTCCCAGCGAGGCCGCCACGCCGAACGAGGAGCAAGATGAGGGCATTGAAGTGAAGTACAACAAGCAGCTCCGCCGTTTGTCTTTGAGCGAGGCTCGCGACTATGCTGAAAAGGGCATGAAGTACGACTCGCTGATACCCGTCCTCGACCGGCTGAAGGAGCTGTCGCCCGACGGTTCCATGAGCCTCGCACAGCTCGCAGACCACCTGTCTAAGGAAAAGGAAAAAAGGGCGAGCGACGCGGCTGCCGCCAAGGAGGAAAGCCGGCAGAACCGGCTCACAGAGCAGTATTTGCAGCTTAAAAGTAAAATTCCGGAGATCGGCAGCATCAGGGAGGTGCCCGAGCAGGTCATCGAGCAGTCGCTCGCAAGCGGCGTTCCGCTTTATCACGCCTATCTCGCGTACCGCCATGAGCAAATGATGCTATCGGCGAGCGCCGACGCCGCTCAAAAGCAGGCGGAAAGCGCCGCAGCGGGTTCGCAGGCGGACGCTCCCGACCGTCTGTCGTCGCCGGAAATAGCCGCAATGTTAAAGGGCATTTGGATATAAAAACACACAAAGAAAAAGGAGAAATAATATGTCATCAATCAATACAATCGATTTTGAATCAAAGCTCACGGGAGAGCTGGACAAGGCGGTCGCTCAGAAGTCGGTCACTTCGTTTATGACCGACAACTCATTCCGTCAGAAGTTCGTCGGCGCACGCACCGTGCTGGTGCCAGATGTTGATTTCAGCGGCCTCGGCGACTACGACCGCGACAAGGGCTTTGCCACCGGCTCGGTCACCGTCAATCAGGAGAGCTATCAGCTCACGCAGGACCGCGCACGCTCATTCACCATTGACCGTGAGGACATGGACGAAACAGGCATAGCCGGTCTTGCCGGTCAGATCATGGGCGAATTTGTACGCACTCAGGTTGCGCCGGAAATCGACGCTTACGCTATTTCCAAGCTGGCGAAGCTCGCTTCCGACAAGAGCCACACCCTCTCGCTCGGCACCGGCGAGACCGTGTCCGCAAACTGCCTTAAGCTCATTAACAGCGCCATTGAAAAGGTGGCGGGCGCTGTCGGCTACGACGAGGAGCTGGTTGTTTTCGTCAACCCGACCGTTTACTCGGCGCTGATGAACACCAGCGAGCTTACCCGCTCCCTTGAAATGACCGAGTTTAAGCGCGGCGAGATCAGCACCGCCGTTCACAAGATCAACAACGCCTACATAATTCCCGTCTCCGCGACCCGTATGAAGTCGGCGTACACCTTTGCCGACGGCAAAACGAGCGGCGAGACCGACGGCGGCTTTTCCCCGGCGACCGACGCAAAGGACATCGGCGTGCTCGCAATGCCGAAGCGCGCCGGTATGCTCATTAAAAAGACCGACAAGGTGCGTATCTTCACTCCCGACCGCAATCAGCAGATGGACGCTTACAAGTTCGATTACCGTCTGTACTACGACCTGTTGGTCAAAAAGTCGCAGGAGAACTCCATTTACGCTTATATTTATTGATAAGCGCGGCAAGCGGGGCGAAGCGGTCTGCTTCGTCCCGCGTTTTTCGCATTACTGAGAGGATAAGGAGGAATAAAGGATGATATTTCCCAAAATGCCGTCAGTAAAAGGGCTTTCGCAGAGACTGACATTTGACGGCGGCGTGCGCACCGACACCGACAGCGCTATCGGTGACGGACAGTCGGGCGAAATGCTCAATGTGCAGGCGTCGGACGGCGGATTTTGCGTTCGGCCGTCGCTGAGACTCTGCGGCTCGGTACCGTTTGACGGCAAACCTGACCGATTTTTTGCCGCAGGCGGCAAAACGGTCGCCGCAAAATCGGGCGACGGTATCAGCATAGCCGAATTCGATCGCGACGGCGTACCCGTCAGGTCGGCGCAGTCGAACGCACAGGTAAGCTCGGCGGTGGCGCTGGTGAAAGGCGACGACGTTCGCTTATATGCGGAAACACAGCAGGGCGGCAGGTACATGATCGTGTACGAGAGCGGCGGCGAGACGCTGATAAGCGATCCCACCGATCCGCGCGGCAGTGCGTATGTTCCGCTGATATCGGTCGGAGCAAGCGGATATGCCTATTCGGCGGACGACACGGTCGGCAGTTACCGCTTCAACGGCAAGAGGTACGAAAACAAAAACCTCATGAGCGGTAAATACCGCGCCGCCGCCACGACGAGCGACGGAAAGAATGTGTACCCCATGCCTTATCCGATCGGCGCGGATACGACCGTTGAATGTCAGTATACCGACTGTCTGCTCGGACTGTATTTGCACAGTTTTTCGACCGATGAAGACGGAAAAACCGATTTAGACGGTGAGCCGGACGACGTGGATAATCTGTGGCTCGATATGTTCGGTGACAGCCGCCGCGCGGTGCGGTTTTGTCACAGCGGCGGCGTCTCGGCGGAGGACGACGCGCCCAACGGCTCCGAAAGAAGCAACAATATGATATTCACCGTGGCTGACGGCAACGGCGATACGGAAATGTGCGCGGCGACCCGATGCTGTGTGACGGAAACGGGCGGTAGGACGACATGGTTGCTTTACGGCAGTGGAAAGGCGAAAAATGTCATATGGGCGACCGCAAAGGGGGACATGACCTACTTCCCCGAGTGCGGCAGGATAAGCGTCGGCGGCAGTTCGGAGGCGGTGACGGCGGTCGTTCCGCTCGGAGACAGGCTCGCCGTGCTGAAAGAAAGCTCGTTGTGGATTGCAAAGCCGTCGTTCGGCGCAGAATACACCGATGACGAGCTGAACGGCGGATTTTGCGACAAAGACTGCGGCGATACTGTCGGCATTGTGCCGCAAATGGTCGCCGAGACCGGCTGTGTCAGTCCCGACAGCGCGTGCGACTGCGACGGTCGACTGATATGGCTCGGCGTCGACGGTGTTGTGAGGATGATGACGGCTGTTGCCGAACCCGACAAACGGGACGTAAAAGAGCTGTCGAAGGCGATTGCGCCGATGATAAAGGCGCACGGCGACGAGGACATCAAAAAGGCGAGCGCCGCGTATGTCGGCGGACGGTACTACCTGCTGATAGGCAGCGATCTTTTTGTACTCGACTGCCGCTGCAACGCGATGGATAATTACAGCTCCTACGCCACCGACGACAGGGCGCAGGAACTGCTGTGCTGGTACATTTGGAACGTCGCCGCTGAGGAGGTCGAGTGGTGCGCGATGGCAGGCTCGGACGCGCCCATACTGTACGGTGTGCGCGGAAACGAGCTTATATGCTGTGCATTGGACGGTGCCGACGGCGTTGACCGTGTCGCCCAAAGCTGCGCCCATGATGTTGCTTGGCGAGTAACAAGCGGCGCGCTCGATTTCGGCAGCGCGGCGGATGCGAAGCACGGCGCACGGCTTTCGGCGAACGTGATGTCGCAGTCGGATGTTCACGCCGCGATAATTGCCGACGGCATATGCGGCGGCTGTAATGAGGTAAGACGTTCGCCCAATGAGCCGCGGTGCTGTGAGGTCATCTGCGGCAAAGCGGCAAAACGGTTTCAGGTACAGTTCAGCGGCAGCGGAAACGCGGCTGTGACCGATGTGCGCCTTTCGGCAAGAATGAACAGCCGTTAAAAATCAGAGAGTTTCACGGGTCTACGCTGTTATTCGCTCGGTTTTGAACTGAAAATGTGAAAAAGGCGCATTTTTGTTCTTGACTCTACAACCGTTGTAGAGTATATAATTCTATATATTATAACTCGGTAAGAGGGTCTAAGCCATGGAAAAAAACCTTACCACGGGCAGTGTGTTTAAAAATATAGTGATTTTCTCATTGCCGTATCTGCTTTCGTATTTTTTGCAAACCCTTTACGGAATGGCAGACCTGTTTATCATCGGGCAATTCGACGGTGTTGCCGATACAACGGCTGTTTCGATCGGGTCGCAGGTGATGCACATGATAACGGTCATGATCGTGGGGCTTGCCATGGGCGCGACGGTGAGCATAGGGCAGGCTGTGGGCGCCGGCAACAAAAAGCAGGCTGCCGCCGATATCGGAAACACCGTTACCCTTTTCATGGGAGTATCGGTTGCATTGACGGTGATCCTGCTGCTGCTTCGCCGTCCGATTGTTTCGGTCATGTCCACTCCGTCGGAGGCGGTGAGCGGCACGGTCGATTACCTGACTGTCTGCTTTATCGGCATCCCTTTCATCACGGCGTACAACATTATCAGCTCGATTTTTCGCGGAATGGGCGACAGCAAAAGCCCGATGTATTTTATTGCCGTGGCGTGCGCCGTAAATATCGGACTGGATTGTCTGTTTATGGGCGCAATGAACCTCGGCCCTGCCGGCGCGGCGCTCGGCACAACGCTGTCGCAAGCCGTCAGCGTGTTTGTTGCGTTAGCCGTGATACGAAAACGAAAGACCGATATCCCGTACAGCAAAGGTGATCTGCGTCCGCAGCGCGCGGTAATGAGCAAGCTTCTTAAAATCGGCGTTCCGATCGCGTTGCAGGACGGCTTTGTTCAAATTGCATTTATCGTTATTACCGTAATCGTCAATCACCGCGGTCTGAACGACGCGGCGGCGGTCGGAATTGTCGAAAAAATTATCGGTTTTCTGTTTTTGGTCCCGTCCTCCATGCTGTCCGCAGTTTCGGCATTGGGCGCGCAGAACATCGGCGCAAACAAGCCGGAGCGCGCGATATCGACCCTGCGCTACGCCGTTATCATAACGGTGTGCTTCGGCGCGGCGGTATCCCTGCTGATGCAGTTTGCGTCGGAGTCGGTGGTGGCGCTCTTTACCGACCCTGCAACAGCCGACGGAGCACAGGTCATCCGACTGGGCGGACAATATATGCGCGGATATGTGTGGGACTGCATTTTCGCCGGCGTTCATTTCAGTTTCAGCGGCTACTTCTGCGCCTGCGGAAAGTCGGGCATCTCGTTTTTGCACAACATTATTGCAATTGCGCTGGTGCGTATTCCGGGCGCGTACATCACCTCAAAAATGTTCACGACAACGCTGTTTCCCATGGGACTGGCGACGGCGGCGGGGTCGCTGACGTCGGTTATCATCTGCGTTATCGCCTTTGCCGTGCTGTCCCGAAAAAACCGCTTTAACCGTCAGGGGGCAAAATAATGGACACAATGACTCTCTTTCCGATAGGGGATGTTGCCAAGCTGTTTCACATCAGCGTCAGCAGCTTGCGCCATTATGAGAATGTCGGGCTGCTCACGCCGGAAAAAACCGATCCGAATACGGGCTACCGATATTACAGCGCCCGACAGTTCGAGGTGCTGAATACCATTCGTTATCTGCGCGTGCTGGATATGCCGCTCACGGAAATCGCCGATTTTCTGCAAAACAGAGATGTTGAGCGCATTGAGGAAAAACTGCGTCAGCAGAAGCAAGCCGTTATCCAAAAGCAGCAGGAGCTGAAGCGCATTGAACGCAAAATAGACAACCGCCTGCGGCAGCTCAATGAGGCGCAAACCTCGCAGTTGAATGTCGTGCAGTCGGTGCGAGCGGCTTCCTGCCGAATCGTTTGGGTGGAGGATTCGTTGAAAATACGCGGATTTTTTGACATGGAGGCGCCCATCCGCAAGCTGGATCGGTCGGATTCGGAGGCGCTGATTTTTCTCGGCAAGGTGGGCGTCGGCGTTTCGGCCGAGCATTTGGAGCAGGACGATTTTACGCAATATGACGGCATTTTTTTAGTGCTGGACGAGGAGGATAGGTTCAAGGGTGAAACGGTCACACTGCCGGAGACCGACTGTGTTCGTATTCGGTTTCGAGGCAGTCACGCGGAGGCTCCCGCGCAATACCGAAAGCTGATGGGCTACATTCGGGAGCATGGAATGAAGGTCGGCGGCTTTTCCCGTGAGATAACCATGATCGACTTCGGCATTACCGATGACACGGAAAAATTTGTGACGGAAATCAGCATACCGGTAATAGAATCAACAAAGTAGTTAAAGCATAATTAAAGCGCCCCGATCTGTCGGATGCTATTGCATCGTACGGCAGAACAGGGCGCTTTTTTGTTTTGTTCAGGCTGATTTGTGTGCTTTGCGCGCAGTAAAATGCAGCTCAGTATCGCGCACTTTAACGCTTTAATATACGCTCGCCGCACCGAGCGGGCTTGCGGTGTCATTCACATTGCGCATGGCTGCTGTGGACACTATTCGGCGGCACGGCGCAGCTTTGCAACTGCCTCCTTCATGTCGGCGGCGTTGCATATCGCACTGCCGGCAACGAGGATGTCGGCGCCGGCGTTTGCCGCCTCCTTCGCCGTCTCAAAATTGATGCCGCCGTCGACCTGTATCTCAACTCCGCGCAGACCTCTGCGGTCACATTCGGCGCGCAGCTCGGCAATTTTCGCTGTAGCCTCCGGAATATACGACTGGCCGCCGAAGCCCGGCTCGACCGACATTACCAGCACCATGTCGACCAGTTCCAGCAGGTCGAATACGGCGCTCGCGGGCGTTTTCGGCTTGACCGAAACTGCTGCCTTGACTCCGCACTCGCGTATCTGTTTCAGCGTAGCGGCAACGTCGCAGTCGGCCTCGTAATGTATCGTAATGCGTTCGGCGTGCTTTGCAAACCGCTCAATGTAAAGCTGCGGACGCTCGATCATCAGGTGAACGTCGAGCGGCAGCGAAGTGTGCTTTGCCAGCGAGTCCACGATGGGGAATCCGATGGAGATGTTCGGCACGAACGCGCCGTCCATAACGTCGATGTGCAGCATTTCGACGCCGGCGTCCTCAAGCTGACGGACGGCACTGCCGAGATCGTAGAAATCCACGGTCAAAATTGAAGGAGAAATCTTTACCATTTGCTTTTTCGCTCCCATAATATGTATTTTCATTACACCTACTATGATAATCACTGATGCAGCCGCGGTCAAGTCCTTTTATGCGGCTTAAGGCGCGTTTGCCGCCCGATGCAGTCAACCGCGGCTGTCAGTATTAGAAATGCTGTGTGTTTTCGGTGCTTTAGCGCGATTGTGATTGAAAAAAGCAGCGCTGAAAAAGCAGTGCTTGTGGTAACAAACGGACGGTTAAGGCGTGCTCAATGGTCTGCCGCTTTTTGCGTGCTGTGCATGAGCATGTTTGACACACAATATTCCTGAAACAGGTATATAATTTACCATTTTAACGTAAACTAATATCCGCAACGGGGTCTTTTGGCAGCAGCTCCCTCATTAAGAGGGGGCAATTTTATTTAAATTTCTAATACGGAAATTTTACCAGCCTATATGTAAATATTGCACAAAAAAATCAATTTGTATTTGTTATTTTAGGATATTTATATGGCAAAGAAAAACCCAAAAAAAGGTTGTTTTTGTGGGCATAATATGCTATTATATATGAGAATAGAGAAATTATGTTCACGGGGATATTGTGCCCTTTAAAAGCGGGCGGAAAATGCCGCTCGGAACGGAGTGAGTAATGAGATCTCAAAAACATCCCGGTACGGTTTATATTGATTGCCGCGACGGTATGATGATCTTCGGTGGATGCCTTTTCAAATACGGAAAGCTCGCCGAGGCGGCACTCGGTCTCAGCCTGCCGGACTCTCTCCTGTCAGAGTCGCTTCCCGAGAAAGCTGCCGATACGACTTGCGAGGCGGTGCTGCGGACAATAAAGCCCGCAATGCTTTTCAACTTTTCGGATAAGAATATGTCCGAACGCAAGTCTGATTTTTGCCGGCAGGTTTATGCGGATCTGGCACTGTTTCACTCGTCGGTAAGGGAAATGTGCTACCGTTTGGGCGATGCCGACCGTCTGGATCAGCCCACCGCGCGCATATGCGAGCAGGTTTTGCTTGAGTTTAAACGGCGCGGCGAATTTGAAAGACACGTCGACGGGCAGTGTGAAAGTTCCGAGATCGTCGGACTCGAAAGCGGACGAAAGCGCAATGACGAAAGTGCAAACGGCAGTGAACGGACGGACGGTCACAACAGCGAATGGAGCGTAGGTTCCGAAAGGGTGACCGACGCGAGCATCTATCACACGGGCATTTTTGTTCGTGCCAACCGTCGGTATTTCGACAGGCTGTACGACCTTCTCGCATTTGATCTGTTAAATGCGGTCGGCAGCGGTTGCATGCCGGCTTGCTGTGAAAAATGCGGCCGATTTATCTTTTTGAAAAAAGGCGGCATTGCTCATCGCTGCGGCTCAAATGTCGTGCCGGATTACCGCAGGGTGCGTCGGCGCAACCTTATTTTTCGCCTGACGGCGACCGTTTGTGCGGCGACGCTAGTTCTTTCCGGTACAATGTTGGCGCTCAAGCAATATCAGCGCAGGCGTGCATCCGCCGCTTACGGCGAGATAGCTAAATCGGTAAAAACCGCGGGCGCGGCAGTAACCGACGGCGCACAAAGCGAATACGATAAAAACGGTGTGCTTATGCAGTACTCCGCTCTGCACGGGCAAAACGACGACATGGTCGGCTGGATACGTCTTGACGGCACTGTCATAAACTATCCGGTGATGCAGAGCAAGCAGGAGAACTACTACTTAAAACACGATTTTTATAAAAATCGCAGCGGCAGCGGTGCGATATATATTCCTAACCAGTGCAGTGTTACGCAGCCGTCCGACAATATTGTGATGTACGGTCACAATATGAGAGACGGCAGTATGTTCGCTGCCCTGTGCAAGTACAGGAGCAAAAGCTTCTTTGAAGAGCATCCGACTATCGGTTTCGATACTCTGTACGAGCGCGCCGAATATGAAGTGGTGCGCGTAATGTCGCCGACAGCCTACGGCGACGACATTTTTCCTTACTACAAATACACCGTGTTTGACAGCGAGGAGAGCTTTAATGAGTTTTTTGATCGTGTCGGCGAATATTCGCTGTACGATACAAATAAGAGCGTAGCCTACGGCGATCGTTTCATAACCCTGTCCACCTGTGAATATTCCAAAAAAGACGGGAGAATGGTCATCATCGCAAGGCGGCTCGATTAAAAAAAGTAAAAGAAGTTAAAGATACGGGTAAAAAAGCGGTGCGTCTCGTAAAACGACCTGTTGCCGCAGGCACCGACAGGAGGCTGTCAGGACATTGGTAGTTATCGGATACGGCGAATGCGAGGACCGGACACGGTCCAGACATATGGCGGCGGTGAGGCTGAGAAACAGCCTGCTCGCCGGCTGCTGCGGTATCACCGATCCCGATGGAATGATATCACTCACGCCGAAGGGGCGGCCGGTCATTGACTCCGACGGTGTCGATATTTCCGTTTCGCACTCGTTGTGCGCGGTGATGGCAGGTATCTGCTTTGACCGCGGCACCCGATTCCGAACACCCGACGGTTCAGACGACCCGCTTGTGCGGCAGTTTGAAATGGACGCGGTGCGTATCGGCGTTGATGTTGAGGAGATCGGCACACCCGACCGACACGACAGATACAAAAAAATAGCGGAAAGATATTTTTTGCCCCGCGAACGGGAGTATTTAAAAAAAATCAAAGACGTTAAAATTTTCACCGACGAGTTTTTTAGGATCTGGACCGTTAAGGAAAGCGTATGTAAAATGACGGGCGATGGACTGGCGGGGCTGACCTCCGCGGACTCGTTTTCAGGAGGCGGCAAGCGCTTCATTCACAGCGAAAAGCTGTTTTTCGGCGGCAAAGCTTATTACGCGAGCGTCTGCGCCGAGTGAAAAACTATTATATTACTGTAAGGAATCTGATATTCACATGAACCTAAAGCACAAATACCAGCACCCTCCTCGATACGGCACTCTTAAAGAATGCTTCTTTGACGCCACATCAAAGCACGCCGATAAGCTCGCGTACCGACAGGTTGTCGACAGCCGCCGCGAGGAAGACATCACATTCGGCGATCTGCGCGGCAATGTTATCGCGCTCGGTACGGCCCTGCTGAAAATGGGCCTTGCCGGTAAGCATATCGCCGTCATCGGTGAAAATTCCATTGAATGGATGACCGCATATCTCTCCGTTGTCTGCGGTACGGGAGTTGCCGTGCCGATCGACAAGGAGCTTGACCCCGAAACACTCGCACTTCAAATAGATTATAGCGACAGCGAAACGGTGTTCGTTTCCGCGAGCGCGGCGCCCGCCGTTTGGCAGATTGTCGACAAGTGCCCGAATGTAAAGCACTGGATACTAATGAGACCGCAAAAAGCAAACCGTGAATACGACGGTTGGTTGATACAGACCGATCTGATCAACGCAAATCGTGACACGATTAACGACAGTGACAACCCGTTTGTCGCCGCTGAGGTGAAACCGGAGAGTCTGTGCGACATTATTTTCACGTCGGGCACCACCGGAGCCAACAAGGGCGTAATGCTCTCGCACAAAAACGTGTGCAGCGTTATTGCCGATTCACTTACATTTATAAAGGTGCCGGAGCAGACCTTTGCCGTTCTGCCCATCAACCACTCATTTGAAAAAAACTGCCATGTTTTGTGCTGCCTGAGTTTAGGCCGCACCGTTTGCATAAATGACAGCCTGATGCATTTACAGCAGAATATTAAACGCTTTGACGCGGGGCTGTCGGTCATGGTACCGATGATGCTGGAGACCATTCACCACAGGATCATCGCAGAGTCGAAAAAGACAGGACTCGACAAGCATTTAAACTACGCCATCTGGTTCAGTAATCTGCTGAGAAAGGTCGGCATAGATAGACGCGAAAAGTTCTTTAAACCCGTTTTACGCTTTTTCGGTAACAATATGCGCCAGATTATCACCGGCGGCGCCCCTCTTAACGAGGAGACCAGAAAGTTCCTTGACGGCATCGGTATTACTGTGGTAAACGGTTACGGAATTACCGAGTGCGGTCCTCTCGTATCGGCAAACCTCAGCGGATATCAGCGTGCCGGCACGGTCGGCAAGGTCATACCCGGCTGTGAAGTCAGGATCGACGGCTGCAACGAAAGAGGAGAGGGCACCGTAATGGTAAAGGGCGACAACGTCATGATGGGCTACTACAAGGACAGCGAAAGTACTAAGCAGGTGCTTACGGCAGACGGCTGGCTCGATACCGGTGACATTGGTAAAATCGACAGACATAAGTTCATCACACTCTCGGGCAGAGTTAAAAATCTCATAATTCTCAGCAACGGCAAGAATATCTCGCCCGAGGAGCTGGAGATGATGCTCTGCAACCGTATACCATATATAAAGGAAACAATCGTTTACGCCGATGCAGAGGGTCTGGGTATATATGCCACATGCTATCTCGACCCCGATTTTATTGCGGAAAACGGTATTGCAAACCCCTATGAATATCTCAAAAACGACCTTGTCAAGTTTAATAAGTCGGTGCCTACGTTCAAGCGTATCAGCGACGTTAAAATAAGCGAGACCGAGTTTCAAAAGACCACTACGCGTAAGGTCAAGCGCTTTACGGTCGAAAAAATGCATCAGAAAAAGCATGAGGAAAAGGCCTATGTTTGAGAAGATAAGGAAAATGATCGGAGATTACACCGATTATCCCGTCGATCAGATAACTCCGCAGACCGAATTTTTAAAGGATATCAAGCTTAATTCCTTTAACACGATAGCTCTTATGGGCGCTCTTGAGAGCGAGCTGGGGGTTACCGTCGATCAGGATGAGATAAAGAATATAGTCACTGTCGGCGATCTGGTCGACTATATAAAATCCCTGCTGTGATAAGCCGCAGCGCATACGACAACATTACAGTTTCGCTTCATTCAGCGTGCAGAAAAGAAGGAGTACACCGGTATGTCATATATAACCTTTCAGGACGTAAGTAAATGCTATCACGTCGGCGAAATAACCATTCCCGCCGCCGACGGAGTGACGTTTAATGTGGAAAAGGGCGAGTTCGCCATCGTCGTCGGCTCCAGCGGCGCCGGCAAAACGACCGTTCTCAACATACTTGGAGGTATCGACCTGTGTGACGACGGATTTATTTCCGTCGACGGCAAGGTTATAAGCGAATATTCCGATAAAGAGCTGGTTATGTACCGCAGGAACGATATCGGCTTCGTATTCCAGTTTTACAACCTCATTCCAAACCTTACAGCAAGGGAAAATGTCGAGCTTGCCGCACAGATATCTCAGTCGGATATCAGTGTTGAGGAAATAATGGAAAAGGTCGGTCTGGGCGACAGAATGAACAATTTTCCCGCTCAGCTTTCGGGCGGTGAGCAGCAGCGCGTTGCAATTGCCCGCGCGCTTGCCAAAAAGCCCAAACTGCTGCTTTGCGACGAGCCGACCGGCGCGCTTGACTACGCGACCGGTAAGATGATACTGGAGCTGCTTCAGCAGACCAGCAAAAAAGAGGGCATGACCGTCGTTCTTATCACGCACAACGCCGCTATCGTGCCCATCGCCGACCGCGTCGTCAGAATGAAGAGCGGCAAAGTCATTGAGAACACGGTAAATCCGGAGCCGGTCGCAGTATCGGAGATTGAGTGGTAAGCATATGAAAAAAACAGCGATGCGTAAGGATATCTTACGCGAATTCAAGAAAAGCTTCAGCCGCTTTCTTTCCATCACTCTGATCGTTTGCCTCGGCGTCGGATTTTTTACCGGCATTAAGGCTACGGCGCCCAGTATGATTGCCACAGCGCAGGATTACTTCGCTGCATACAACTTGATGGATATAAAGCTGCTGTCGACAGCAGGCTTCGGAGACGATGATGTCGAAGCGATAAAGGTCGTGGACGGAATAAAGAATATTATGCCGTCCTATTCGACCGACGTAATGGCAAAGATCGGCGGCGAGGAGGATTACAACCCCGCCAAGCTCATGTCGCTGGTAGGCGACGGCGCCAAACAGATCAATCAGGCAAAGCTGATTGCGGGCAGAATGCCTGCCGCGTCGGGCGAATGTGTCATCAGCAAGCAGAGTGTGAAATCCCATGAGTACAAGATCGGCGACAAGATCACAATCGGCGAAAAGGCGGGCACGACCGATGTTAAGACGGTGCTCAAAAACCTCGAGTACGAAGTGGTCGGACTGATAGATTCGCCGCTCTATTTCACATACAGCTATGGAATGACCTCGCTGGGTAACGGCGCTATCAATTCTTACATTATGATACCGGCATCGGAATTTACTTACAGCCGATACACCGAGGTCTATCTGACGCTTGACATAGATTATTCAAAGGTAAAGATATTTACCGACGAGTATTACGATATAGTTGACAAGGCAAGCGGTCAGCTTTCCAAAATAGGTGTGGTTCAGCTTGCAAAGTTTATTGAGGAAAAGGTTGAGTTT